>DATLKH010000328.1:0-3087 GCA_035538475.1 Candidatus Dormiibacterota bacterium
CGGAGCGCCGTGTATCCGAGCTCACTGTGCCGAAAGGTGTGACGATCCTCGCCGACCCCGACGAGCTCGTGGTCAAGATCATTCCCAAGCGCGAGCTGAAGGTCGAAGAGGAAGTCCCGGTCGCCGAAGCCGAGGTTCCGGTGGAAGGCGAGGCTGCCGCCGAAGGCGAGGCGCCGGCCGGCGAAGAGGCGGCCGAGTCCGAGGAATGATCGCGGCCGCCCGGAGCGGCTACGACCTCGGCCACGATCTTCAAAGCGGGGGACCCGTACGTGACGCCGTGTTCGTGATCGCCGGCGTCGTCGTTTTTATCGGATTCCTTTTCGTTGCGCGCCTCGCAGCTCATCTGGTCGGGGATCAGCTGCACAAGCGGCAGGTCCGCGCCGACATGGTCGTGCTCGGACGCCGGATCGCCACCGCGGTCGTCATCTTGCTCGGCATCTTCGCCGCGCTTGGATTTGCGGTCCAGAGCGCGAATGTGTCGCTTTTCGGCTTGCTCGTCGCGACCATCGTTGCGGCGCTCGGCGTTCAGGATTTGCTCCGCGATTACGTCTCCGGCTACTACGTGCTGTGGGAACGCCATTTGCGCGTCGGCGACCACATCGATTTTGACGGACACAGCGGAATGGTCACCGAAGTCCGGCTCCGAGTGACGCTGCTCAAGAGTGACAAGGGCGACGTGATCATCGTGCCGAACTCAGAGCTCTTCACCAAGCCGGTCACGATTCACGGTGTCACGCCAGAAGAGGAAGCCAGGAAAACCGGAGGTGCTAAGCCAGCGCCCCCAACGTGATCCGGTACAGCGCTTCGAGCTGATCTCCGGCGAGGTCTGATTCCTCAGCCAGCAGCTCGCGCATCATCTGCGATGCCGCCTCGACGTGTATGCCGGCGGCGACCTGACCCGCCAGCGAGCGCAAGTGATACGTGTGATCCGGCTTCTCGCTCGAGGTTTCGAGCTGGACCTTGACCTTGTCCAGCTGCACCAACTGTGACCACCGCTTCACTTCGTTCTGGCCGGTCTCTGGCGCATCTGACAGGTGGAGGCAGTTCAGTCCGCCGTAAATGCCGTAGCGCTCTCGCAGCGAGCCTGGACGCGACTTTGCGATCTGCGTCTCGCCGAGGTCGTAACGCATCTGGCCCAACGCTTCAGGTGACGCGCTCACACGACCCACGATCACGGGAAGCGCGCTCATGAAGTCGACGAGCCATGGAAAGAACGGACGGCCCTGGAGGAAGTCGTAGTGGTTTTCGATCAGCGAAGCCGGCGGCTGAAACCACTCGAGCGATTCGATGTTCCAATCGCGTTCAGAGGACAACCAGCCCCATATGCCGGCCCGGGCCGCCAGGCGATACGCGGAATCTGGTTTGAAGATCAGGAGCGCTTCAGCCACGGTCGGGTTTATTTTCCCGGCTTGCGGTCGCGAGGGTTGGGCGTGTAGACCTTGCGACCCTTCAGTTTCTCCGGCATGTGCACCTGATCCGCCACGCCGCCTTCGAAATCATGGGCGTACCGATAGCCCTCCCCATATCCCATCGACTTCATCAATCCGGTCGGTGCGTTGCGCAGATGCATCGGCACCGGTTCGTTGCCCGTCTCTTCGATGAGCGCACGGGCGGCGCCATACGAGGTCAAGGCGGAGTTCGACTTTGGTGCGAGCGCCAGATAGAGCGCGGCCTCGGACAGCGGCAGCACCGCTTCGGGCATACCGACAAAATGCGCCGCCTGCTGCGCCGCCACTGCGACCGAGAGCGCTTGCGGGTCGGCCAGTCCGATGTCTTCCGCTGCGAGGATGACGAGCCGGCGCGCGACGAACATCACGTCTTCGCCCGCCTCGAGCATTCGCGCCATCCAGTAAACGGCGGCGTCCGGATCGCTTCCGCGCACGCTCTTGATCAATGCGGACACGATGTCGTAGTGCTGATCGCCGGCGCGGTCGTAAAGCAAATGCCGTTCCTGCATCGCACGCTCGATGTGCTCGAGCGCAACCGGCTGATCGCCCGCCAGCGCGGCCGCCGCCTCGAGTCCATTCAAAGCGACCCGCGCATCGCCGCGCGACGCCTCGAGCAGTGCATTCATCGCGTCGTCGGTGAGCCTGGTCTTGAGCACGGCCAGCCCGCGCTCGACCACCTGCTCGAGCTCCCCCCGCTCCAGCTGCTCGAGCCGGAACACGCGGCTGCGCGAAAGCAGCGGCGAGATGACCTCGAAAGACGGGTTCTCAGTCGTGGCGCCGATCAGAGTCACCGTGCCGTCTTCGACGTGCGGCAGGATCGCGTCCTGCTGCGCTTTGTTGAAGCGATGGATCTCGTCGATGAACAGGACCGTCGGAATCCCCGCGCGACGATGCACCTTCGCTTCCGCGACCACCTTGCGCAGATCGGCGACTCCCGCCGTCACGGCGGACATCGCGACCATTCGCGCCTTGGTCTCCCCGGCGAGGAGACCGGCCAGCGTGGTCTTGCCGCTGCCGGGCGGGCCCCACAGCACGATGCTCGGCAAATGCCCGCTCTGCACGAGCCGGCGGAGTACGTCGACCACCTGGCGCTGGCCGACGAGCTCGTCGAAGGTCTTGGGCCGCATGCGCGTCGCCAAGGGCGCTTTTGGCTCGGAACCTGCCGGGGCCGGAAACAGCTCCTCCTGCATGGTCATCTGGCTCAAATTCTGAACTGGGTCTGGGTTGCGGGCCCGCGGCCTACAATCTCCGGGCCGTGACTAACTGCTGGTACTGCAACTCGGAGCTCGCTGAGACCGCCCAGTACTGTCCGACCTGCGGCCACAGCCAGAGCGACCGGACTTCCAGCCCGCTGTTCGGCGTGGTCGATCCGGTGACTGGGATCTGGAATTCCAAGTTCATCAGCGCCCTCGTCGGCCAGGAAGCGAACCGGGCGGTTCGTTATCACCGGCCGCTGTCGCTGCTGATCGTCGAGCTCGATCATGCCCAGCACATGCATCATGAGCTGAGCGCCATCCAGATCGAAGGAGTGCTCCGCGAGATGGCCGAGCGGCTCGGCCAGGCCGTCCGCGACACCGATACGGTCGGTTTTCTGGATGCGGACGGACCACCGCACTTCGCCATCGTGCTCCCCGAAACC
>DATLKH010000329.1:0-5896 GCA_035538475.1 Candidatus Dormiibacterota bacterium
GCCCGAGCGGCCGGCCAGGCCGTCGCCGTCTGTCATATGGGTGCACATGCGTTGGGTGCCGCCGCTTACGCGGTCAAAGCCACCGGCCTTGCGAACGCTGACCGGCCAGAAGCCGTCGAAGAGGAGATCCGGTGGCAACTCGACCACATGCCGGCAGAGGCTCGGGCGGCCCTGCGAGCCCTCCCGCCAGTCGGTGAAAACTCATCAGGTCCACTTGGGCCCGGACGCCTCGCTTCAGGCCAACTAGGAGCCATCATCCGTGCCCTGCAAGCCGGTCTCAGCGGAACTCGGATTCATTCGGGCAGCGGCACAGCAACGCAGGCTGAGGCGCCGGCGGCCGACAGTCGTTAGGTAACCTCGCACCCAGCCGGTCGGCAACGGCGGTATGCGCGAAACTGCGCGCGGGGAACGCAACGAATTGCCGCCGCCGCGCATTGGAAAGGATGGAGTGACGGCGCGGGGGGCGATTGCCGGAGCCGATGCGGACGACATGTTCGAGGCTCTGGTCGCGCCGCTGGTGCCGGCCGCTCAGCGTCTGGCTTTTGCCATGTTGCAGAACCAACACGATTGCGAAGACGTCGTTCAGGAGGCGGCATTCAAGGCTTGGCGTGCGTTGCCGAAGCTGCAGGACGATTCGAACCTTCGCGCCTGGTTCTTGAAGATCGTCGCCAACGAGTGCCGGCAGCGGCGCCGCAGCCGCTGGTGGTCGGTTGTCAAGTTCGCCTCACCAAGAGACGAGCCGGCGCTTGCTCAGTCGGATGAAAACGAAGCCTCGCTCGACCTGCGACGGGCGGTGAGAAATCTGCCCGATGAGATGAGGCTCGCGATCGTTCTGCGCTATTACATGGATTCGTCGTTCGACGAAATCGGAGCGGTGCTCGGCGTCAGCGCACCTGCGGCCAAAGCGCGAGTGCACCGAGCGCTCGTCCGGCTCCGAGTCGAGATCCCGGAGGTGAGTGACGATGCGTGAGGACGAGTTCCGCGACCGTCTTCGTGACGCGTTGGGTGAGCCGCCGCCGATGCCCGCACCGCGTTTTGGGCCGGCCCCGTCAACGCCTCGCCTCTACCCGCGCGCGATGGGACTCGTCGCGTTCGCACTGGCGGTGCTGCTCGTGGTCGTGCTCGTCGCGTCACGCCTCACATTTCACACCAGGAGCCAGGTGCTGCCCGCAGCCACGCCGAGCACCAAGGTCGCGCAGCCGGCGCTTGACTCCTTTCCGTGCTACTTGCCGGTGCAGATGACGCAGGAGGCCGGAAATCAGGGCCAGCGCGGGACGTTGAGCTCGACCGCCGGTTTCATCAACCTCCCGGATGGAAATTTCACGGCCGACACGCATGCTGCAGTCACCGATCTTCCCGGCCCGGCGGACCGGGTTCCAGGCACGTATTCGGTCAAGCTGCACCGCTGGCTCCCCGCCTCGATCACGGACCTCTCGCCAGACGGTCTGTCCTACCTGTACGTGAAACAGCTGGGATCGGCCGGCAGTGAGCTGCACGTCGTGGACACCGCCACCCGCGCCGACCGCACCTTGTGGACGACGTCAGAAAGCGCGGGTTTCTGGAGTTGGAATTCGGCTGGAATCCTGGTTTCCACTTCGCCGCCGAACGGTGGTATCGGCCACACATGGCGCATCGACCCGGCCACGGGCACCGCCACGGCCGCGTCGCAAAGCGAGATCCCGGGGCTTCCCTCGCAGTTGCTGGTCGCAAGCCTGGGAGGGGGGCCATGGGGCACGTCGGGCACGGACGGGGTGCACCTTGTCCTCAGGCAGGGTACGGCCGAGCAAGGGACCAGCTACAGCATCTTCATCGTCGAGGGAGGCGCTGCGACGAAGATCTACAGCGGCACGAACGGGGACGCGACCGACTTCTACCCTGAGGGCATCTATGTCGACGCGCATGGATTTTGGTTTGGAAACCACGATGGCACGCGCATGTGGCTGTGGAAGCAAGAGAGTGGACTGCGTGACTTCAAGGTCACGGGCGCTCCGCCCGCCCCGGCGGGCTATCAGTTCTACTTCGTGACGTTCTACCCCGCCGGTCCGTGCATACCGGGAACCTTCGCAGGGTCGGGCGCTTAACCGCAGTTCGCGGCGACACCGACTAAGGTAGCGGCGATGCCGCTGGGCGAGACCGCGGTGTGAATGGCGTCAAGGGCCTGGAACAGGGGGCGCCGGTGACCTTGTGCCGGCTGAACGCGCCGATCCAGAAGCTGTGGAGCAGGCTTCGTAACTTTTCCTGATGGGACTGCGAGCTCAGTCTGTGGCGATGATCACCTTGCTTGCGCCTCCGCGAAGGTCGATGTCGTATCGGTCAAGCGCCTCGCTGTAACCCGGTGACTCGACCGGCTCCTGACTTTCGATCGGCCCGACATGCCGTTCATCCAGCTGCACGCTGGCAGCGCCGTCACGCATCGTCGCCCGCACAGCCACGGCGGCGGGGCGCCTGATGGAGACATTGACGGCGCCATCGCTGATGTGGATCGGCACCGTGCCCGAAGGGCGGGGAAGGCGGAGGTCGCAGCGATAGGCGCCGCCACTGATGCTCACCCCACTCATTCGCAGGTTGCGAAGGTCGGCGCTGAGATTCGCCACGCCCCCGCGCACGTCGAGCCGCCATGGGATGGAGGCGTTCAGCGCGACGTCAGCTGACTGGCGGCGCCAGCGGCCTGGGCGCAGCACAAACCGGTATTTGATGTCGACCGTGTTGCCGGACACCGTGACGGACGGCTCCGGCCCGGTGAACCGGGCCCGAAAGAGCTCGGGCATACCGGTGTCCACGTGAAGTGCCATGCGACTAACCCCGCGATTGAACCGCAACTGTCCGGCGCCGGCGCCGGACAGCGGCGCGGACCGCACGGCCTGGGGGAGGGCGGTGTAGACGCTTACTGCGGCCATGAGCGTCGCGCCGGCCACATACGCAATCGACAGGTTGATCGGAGCCAGCAGCATCACTCCGACCACGACGGCGAGCGGCCACAGGAAGCCGCGCCCGAACTGCCCGGTGAGGTTGCCGGGTGGCACGCGGACCAGCCGCCTGCGGACCGCGTAAGCGGTGAGCGCAGCGAATGAGAGCGCGATCGCCGCCAGGTTGACGGCATATACCTCGGCCGCGACCACGGTGGAGGAGTAGCGGCCCACGACGCCCGACGAGAAGGGGAGCAGACAGACGATGAAGAGAAGTACGAGGTTCAGCCAGAGCAGCCATACGTCGACGTCGACGAGCTGCCTGAAGAGCTGATGGTGTCGAATCCAGTAGAACCCGACGAGAAAAAAGCTGAGGGCGAACGTAAGGAGAGGCGGACCGGCGGCGAGCAGCGCGGCCGGCAGCCGCGACGTTGCTTCGGCTTGCGCGATGGCGGGCACCGGCACGTTGAGGACGAGCAGCGTGATGGCGATTGCCAGCACCCCATCGCTGAAGGCCATGAGCCGTCCGATGCCGTAGGCGCGCTCGCGATCAGCGTCGACGGCGGGATGCTCTTCATCCCCGACCGTCAATCGCTCCTGACTCATGGCGCCGTCAACCGCATCCGACGATTTTGAAGCTTCAGATTCCACGCGATGGCCGGCACTCGCGGGGTTGCGGCGCAGGAATTTCCCGCGAAGGCCGGCACTCGCGGATCACCTCGCTCAACGCCTCCAATCCGGTCCAACTCTCCGCTGGTCGAAGCCGTCATTTTTGCGGCTCGATAGATGGGGCTTTCCCATATTCCTCGTCGCTCACGTGGTCACCCCACCTCGCGCTGTTGCCCTTGTCATCGACCTCCAGCATCGCAATGTGAGTCATGAAGCGATCCGGCGCGGCGCCGTGCCAATGTTCTTCACCGGGTTCGAAAAAGACACGGTCACCTGGGCGGATCACCTCGATCGATCCTCGTCGACGCTGGGCGAAACCAACGCCTTCAGTCACGTAGATCGTCTGACCGTTCGGGTGAGTGTGCCAGGCGGTTCTCGCGCCTGGCGTGAAGTGGACGCTGCTCGCGTTGAGGCGCGAGCCGTCTGAGGGCGCTGCGACAACATCGATGTAGACGGCGCCGGTGAACCAATCGGCCGGTCCCCGATTCGTGGCAATGCTGTTCTTGGTGACTTTCATTGAGTCTTCTCCTCGATCTCTACGGACGCAAAAGCACTTTGATCGCGCGCCGCTCATCCATCGCTTTGTACGCTTCGGCGGCCTGTTCCAAGCGAGAAGAGGTTGCGAGAGGCTGCGGGCGGTCGCGCCTGACGTCAAGGTTGTCGGTGGCTAGCATGGCAACGTGGCCCAACGGAATCCGGCTCTCGCCATCGGCCTGGGCATCGTGTTGCTCGTCATCGGGTTCGTTGTTCCGGGAGCAACGCGCGAGCTGATCTTGCGCGTGGCCGGCGTATTGGCACTCTTGGCCGGCGCAGTGACGTGGGTTACGTCGCGGCGCAGGTAACTGCCTCGTTTCGAGGCGGGCGGTGGATACTTCGGGTTGTGCAGTCATGGGCGAATTCCTGGCCGTCGACGAGTCCGAGCCCTAACGAGTTCTAGCGGGTCCTGCTGGGAGGACCAGAAAGCAGCGTGGGTGAGTACTCGAGCAACTGAATCCGCCGGTCGAACGTTCGGCTCGAGACCATTTCAAGGCCCACGTCGGGATAGCCGTCGTAGATCCGCTCGCGACCGGTGCTCCCGGTGATCACCGGGAAGACGACCACGCGGAAACGGTCGACGAGACCTGCTTTCAGGAGCGACCGGCACAGGCTGAGACTGCCGAGGGTGGTCATGTTGGTGCCGTCCCGCTTCATCGCGGCGACAACATTGACCGCATCTCCGCTGACAAGTCGGGTATTGGCCCAGGGCAGCGGAGCCTTCAGCGTCGAGGAGAACACCACCTTTGCCCGGCGCGTCAGCTCGGCCACCGCGGAGTCCTCGTCGCTTGCCGGTTCGGACTCCAATGATGAGTTGGATTCCGCGGCGAATCCGTACATCAGGCGGTAGGTGGTCGCTCCCATCAAGATCGTGTAATCGCGTTCTGACCGCTCGTCAAGCCAGGCGAGATACTCAGGCCCCTCGAGCCCCCACCAACCCGGCCAGCCTTGCGCGGACGCGTAGCCGTCCAGCGAAGTGATGAAATCAACAAGCAGTTCGGACATTGATGTCTCCGTGAATCAGTCGGCTCTGCCGTTGTGGGCATCGCACCACCGGAGCACACGCATCGCTCGGAGCGTGTTCCAGCGGCTCGGTCTGCCATCGCCTTCGTCCATCGGGAAATAGACGGCTCCTGGATGCGTGTTCTCGAGCGGCCAGCGCCCTTCTGCATCACGCTTCGACGCGACCAGCTCGATCGCCTCCATAACTCGATCGTCAGGTACGACGTGGGCGGAGCGCAGATATTCAAGACCGCGAAGCACGTCGTAATGCCAGTACGGCGGGTACGAGAACTGCGTCCAGGTCGCGGCCCGATCAGTCTTGCGATCGTGGAGGATCTGCTCACCGGTCGAACGCCTGCGCAGCAGGCGCCGCTCGAGCAGGTATTGCTCGCCCCGGAGGCGCGCGGACCGTACCTCAGGCGAGCCGCCGGTGGCTCGTTCGTACTCGAGCAGGCCCTCCAGCACTTCGATAGTGGTGTGGAACGAGCCTCGCGTCGATCCATTCTCTTGCTCGCAGTTCCATCCACCATCTTCCATCTGCTCGCTGAGCAGTCGCTCGACTATGGGCTTGACGTCCTGACCGAAATAGGCTCCGATCGCAACCACTCGACCGTTGATGCAGGGCTCCACTTCGCCGGCGAAGAATGGCTCACCGTCGTGCTCCCATCTGCAGTGTTCGCGAACCCGGCCGACCGCGTGGCGCGCCTCGACGCTTGCCGGATCCAGTCCAAATGCCCGCAGCAGCGCCAGGCTCCACGCAGTCGACGTCCATTCAGGAAACAAGG
>DATLKH010000330.1:0-8106 GCA_035538475.1 Candidatus Dormiibacterota bacterium
CTTGCTTGCCACAGAAATACTTCGTGAGATTGCGCCCTTCCAGCACCGGCGCAGCCACCTGGCTCATTGCGCTATCGCTCCGACCGGATCCGGCTGCGCGAGCTGCTTCGGCACGACCGCTCCGTCTGCATGCAGCCAGCACGCGACCTCTCGCTTCGATCCGTTGATCGGCTTGAGAATCGGGACCTCTTGACTGCATCGATCCATCGCCCACTTGCAGCGCGGGTGGAATGGGCAGCCCGAGGGCAGATCGCGCAGATCTGGAGGCGAGCCCGGGATGCCTTCCATCCGGGCCCGCCCACCGTGAAGAGGAGGAAAACAGTTGATGAGACCGTGCGTGTACGGAAGCCGCGGCGCTTCGAACAGGGCCATGGCGGGCGCGCGTTCCATCACTCGCCCCGCGTACATGACGGCGATCTCGTCCGCGAGCTCGACGAGCAGCGACAGGTCATGGGTGATGAACAGCGCGGCGAATCCCAGGCGGTCGCGCAGGCCGATCAGCTCCTCGAGGATCTCGCGCTGCGTCACCACGTCGAGCGCGGTGGTCGGCTCGTCGAGGATCAAGACCTGCGGGTCGAGCGTGAGCGCCATCGCTACCATCGCCCGTTGCCGCATGCCGCCTGAGAGCTCGTGCGGATACCGGCGCAGCTGGTCTGGGCTCATCCCGACCATCTCGAACATGGAGGCCGCCTTCGCCCAGCGGTCGGCTCGCGACATGTGAGGGCGATGGACGCGCAGCATGTCCTCGAACTGCGAGCCGACCGTGGTCACCGGATTGAGTGAGTTCAGCGCGCTCTGCAGCACGACCGCGATCTCCGACCAGCGCACGTCACGCAGTTGATCCCGATTCGCGGCCAGCATGTCGATCGTTCCTTTCGGCCCATCGGGCGTGAACGGCTTTGAGTGGAAAAGGACCTGGCCCGCGGTGACCACGGCGGGCGGGCGGAGGAGCCGGATTGCCGCCAGCGCCAGCGTGGTCTTGCCGCTCCCGCTTTCGCCTGCGAGGCCGAGCACGTGTCCCCGGCGCAACACGACGTCGCAATCCATGACCGCGTGCACGGCTTCGGCGCCGTAGCCGTAATCGACTGAGAGGCCGTGGATCTCGAGCACGGCGTCGTCCGCGCGGACCTTGGCCTCGACGGCAGGGCGGTGCCTGGCGACCGGTGTGATCCCGAGCGTCGCATGGACGTCAATGCCCGCATGCTTGGCCGTCCGCCTGGACAGGCCGGCGGTCCGCAGGCGCGGATTGATGAACTCGTCGATTCCGAAGTTGACGAATGCGAGGCCCGTGCCCAACAGCGCGACGCAGATCCCGGGGGGCGCCCACCACCACCACCAGCCGCCGCGGACAGCGTTGTTGGCGAATCCCTCGCGCAGCATCTCGCCCCAGTTCCACAGTCCGGGAGGATCGGCGGTCGGCGAGCCGGCGAGACCGAGGAACGCGATCGCGGTGTAGTAGTAGATCGCGGTCAGCGTCGTGAACAGGAACGAAGCGGCGACGATCGGAACGAGATTCGGGAGGACCTCGACGAACATGATCCGCAGCCTGCCCTCACCCGATACGCGAGCCGCTTCCACGAAATCACGGTTGCGGAGAGAAAGGGTTTGCGCCCGCAGCGTGCGCGCGGTGTAAGCCCACGTGGTGACCGCGATGATCGCGGCGACCAGAACGATGCTCGTGCCCGCGGTCGGTACGTAATCGGCGATGACGATCAGAAGAGGCAAGCCCGGGATGGCGAGAAAGACGTTGGCGACAAGCGACAGCCCTTCATCGGTATTTCCGCCGATGTAGCCGGCGCTGACTCCGAACGTGATCGACAGCACGGTGGCGATCGCGGCCGCCAGCAGGCCGACAAAAAAAGTCGCCTGCGTCGAGGCGAGCAGCTGCGAGAAGGCGTCCTGCGCAAAGACGGTCGTCCCCAGCCAATGAGCAGCCGAAGGCGAAAGCGGGAGGGGATAGTAATTCGCGGGGAATTGAGTCCCCGGCCCAGTCCCTTCGACAAGCACGTGCTGCACCCAGTTCTTGGTGTCCGTCTGGTTTGGCGAGTACGGCGTGATCCAGCGGCCGATGATCGCGACCACCGCGAAGATCCCGACGATGACCAGGCCGATCAGGACCTTGGGCGAGCGCGGCAATCGAAGCATCTCGCGCATCAGGCCAGCTGCCTCGCGCGGGGATCGATCATCACGTAGACCACGTCAGCGAGGAGGTTCGCGGCGAGGACGACGAGCGTGATCACCACGAAGATGCCCTGGACCAGCGAGTAATCGAGCTTTCCAAGCGCATCGAAGAGGTGAAAGCCGATGCCGGGATAGTTGAAAACGATCTCGACCAGGATCTGGCCGCCGACGACCAGGCTGATCGCGATCGTGAAGTTGGCGACCACGGGCAGCAGTGCGTTCTGTGCCGCGTACCACATGACGCGTCGGGTGGGCAGACCCTTGGCTTGCGCGACCAGGACGAAGTCGTCGTCCATTGTGGTGACCATCTGGTTGCGCATGGAGAGGATGAATCCCGCCATCGATGCGAGCAGCTGCGTGGCCGCGGGAAGAATCGCGTGGCTCGCCACGCTCGAGATGAAGGGCAGATTCCATCCCGGGGTGACCCTGAAGATGTCGAAGCCAAACAGGCTCGGGAACCACTTCAGCATGGTTCCGGTCTGTCCGAAGATCAGGACCAGGACTATGCCGAGGACGAAATAAGGAAGGGCCTGAAAGAAAGTCGCGACTGGAAGGGCGAGCTCGACCATCGTGCCGCGCCGCCAAGCGATCAGCGTGCCCAGGAAGCTGCCGAGGAGAAAGCTGAGGGTCGTCGCGAACACGAGCAGCCCGAGCGACCAGGGAAGAAACGAGAGGATCAAGCTCCCAACCGGCGCGTTCTCGGACCAGGAATGCCCGAGGTCCCCGTGGGCCAGGTTCCCGAGGTAGGTCAGGTACTGATCCCACACGCTCTGGTGGACGTTGTAGCCAAGCTGCTCCTCGATCGCCTGTACGCACGCCGAGTTGCAGGTGCCAGACTGCGATGCGCGGGCGACGGCGCCCGCAACCGGATTGCCCGGCACGACACGGGGCAGCAGAAAGCTGACCGTGATGGCGACCCACGCCGCCAGCAGATAGACGCCGAGCCGGCGCAGCAGCGCTCCCATCAGGCTCGCAACCTAGGCGGGCAGCCGCAGCTCTCGCGAACGATCAGCTGCACTGGCAGCACCACGTCGAGCTCACCTTTGCCGGTGCTGATGCGCGAGTAAAGGATGTCGAAAGCCGTAGCGCCCATCTCTTGCATCGGCTGACGGATCGTGGTCAGCGGAGGGTGCATGTGGCGCGCGACCGGCACGTCGTCGAATCCGGTGACCGCAACGTCACCAGGGACGTTGATCCTGCGCCGCGCGAGTGCATGCATCACGCCCAGCGCGGTTTGGTCGTTTGCGCAGACGATGGCGCGCGGCAGCTTGCGGCCTGCTTCGAGCAGCGTTTCCACCACCTTCGCGCCACCGGCAGCGCTGTAGTTTCCTTGCCAGTCGGGTCCGCTCAGAACCTTCGCTTTGAGCGCATTCGCCTCCGCCTCGAACGCCTTCGATCGAGAGCGGTTGTCCGGGCTGTCCGCTCGACCCGCGAGATAACCGAGCGTCTTGTAACCGTGGTCTTTCACCAAATGACGGACGAGCGCACGCATTCCCGCCTCGTTGTCGCAACGCACATTCATCGAGCCGCGCCCCGGAGTCCCCGCCAGCGTGACAAGCGGGACCACGCCCGCCAGATGGGCGATGCCCGTGGCCGGAAGCATTCGGTCGTGCAGGATCACGCCGTCCGCCTTGCCCGCGATCGACGAGATTCGCGTGCTGATGTTGTTGTCCGTGTATCCGACGGAGCTCATCAGCACGTCGAATCCGCGCCGTTGCGCGGCGATGTCGATACCTCGGTTGATGACGTCGATGAAGAGGAGGCTTTCGTCTTCATCCTCGAAGTGAGTCTCCTCGCCGCGCCGGAAGACGACGCCCACCACTTCCTTCAGTCCGTTGGAAAGCGCCCGCGCTGCGCCGTCCGGCACAAAGCCCAGCTCTTCGACCGCCCGCAAGACCCGCTCGCGAGTATTCGCCCGCGGGCTGCCGTGACCGTTGAGCACGCGCGAGACGGAAGCGATGGACACTCCCGCCTGACTGGCGACGTCGTAGATCGTCAGGGTGCCTTTGGGCCTTTTCTGGTCGGACAAGCCTTCCCCTTACCGAACGGCCACCATCTGCCGGATTCTTGGGTAAGCGCTTACCGGTAAGCGCTTACGGCGCGATTATATGTCCGCCTGGGCGGCTGTCAAGGCCCGACTTTTAGACTGTGGGGAGAGTGGACGAGCTCCTCGCGCAATCCTTCAGGCACAACGCGTGGGCGACCAAAGAGCTTTTGAGCTTCTGCCGAAAGCTGACCCGAGATCAGTTGCGGACGACTCCGCCCGGAACCTACGGCACGATCCTCGAAGTGTTGAACCACGTGGTCACTTCCGAGGCCGGATACCTCCCCCGCCCCAAGATCACGCGCCCGGCATGGGCCGGGAGCGACGACGTCACCGACGACTTCGATGAACTCTCTGCTCAGGTGGATGAGAACCTCCGCCTGTGGGAGGTTTATCTGGCCGATCCGCTGCCGGCGGATTACAAGCTCAGCCTCGACCAGGGAGCCTATGAGGCCGAGTCATTCGTTCCGATCGCACAGGCTCTACACCACGGCAACGCGCATCGGGAGCAGGTCTGCGCGATCATCACCGCCCTCGGCATGCAGCCTCCGGACCTGCAGGTTTGGTCGTATGCCGAAGCGACTGGTCACTCGCGCGAGGTGCGAGCGGCTAAGAGCTGAGCCGCCCGATATCGGCTCGCATCAACACGACGGCGAGAGCAGTCGCGGGCACCAGCGCGGCGACCGCCCACTCGAGACCGACCGTCAAGTCGCTTTGCCTGAAAAATCCTGCCGCCGCAAGCCAGGCGTTCAGGACATCGAAGGCCAGGACTGCAGCCAACCATCTTCTGGCCGGTCCCTGCTTACGCGACGCGTAAGCGGCCAGGGCCGAGAAGTTCAAACACAGCCAGGCTGCGTTGGCGATCACCGTTCGCGTGCGCACGGTTATCTCGGGATCTCCCGGTTGGAGCATCAGCGATCGCAATGCCCAGCCGAAGGTGACGAGAAACAGCAAGAACACGCATTCCACGATCACCGCCGCGAAGATCACCGACCGAAACAGCCTGGCGCGCGTCACGGCTAGACGGGGCGGGAGATCGAGACGATGCGCTCCATCTTGATCTTGCCGTTGTCGTCGAGGATCCAGGTTTGTGCCGAGGGAAAGATCTTCGAGCCGAACGCTCCACCTTCGGTCTTGACCTCATACATGATCAGGGCGCTGCGCTCGTCACCGTCCGCAGCGATGATGCGCAGGCTGCCCGGCACTACCTGGCTTGCAAACTGGACCAGGCCTCGAGCCCCCTCCATGTATTCCTCGATGCCGACCAGATTGGCGGCGGGGCTGAAGAACTGCACGTCCTCGGCCAGATTGGCCCGCGCCGACTCGAAGTCGTGATTCGTCCATGCCTCGAGGTGCGCGCGAGCCAGCGCCACGGCAGGCGAGTCGCTCACGAACCCACCAAACCGGCCTGATAAGCGAGGATCACCGCCTGCACTCGATCTCGCAGATGGAGTTTGTCAAGCAAATGCGCGACATGCGTCTTGACGGTAGTCTCGCTGACGTGCAGCCGCTGCGCAATCTCGTGATTGGAGTAACCGCCGGCGATCTCGCGCAGCACTTCCAGCTCGCGCTCGGTCAGCGACTCGAGGTCCTTTGATTTCCGCCTCGTCGGTTCGGGTCTCTTCGCAAACTCTTCGATCAAGCGCTTTGTGACCGATGGAGCGAGCAGCGCATCACCTTCCGCCACCACGCGAATCGCGCGCACCAGGTCTTCTGGCGACGATGCCTTCAACAGGAACGCCGAAGCACCCGCCCCCAAAGCGTCGAAAACATATTCATCCAGCTCGAATGTGGTCAGGATCACGACTCGGGTGATTCCGGCGATCTGGCGCGTCGCCTCGATGCCGTCCATGTTCGGCATCCGAACGTCCATTAGAACGACATCCGGCCTCTC
Source organism: Candidatus Dormiibacterota bacterium (assembly GCA_035538475.1). Lineage (GTDB taxonomy): Bacteria > Chloroflexota > Dormibacteria > Dormibacterales > Dormibacteraceae > 40CM-4-65-16. The sequence continues at coordinate 6,120 of DATLKH010000330.1, forward strand.
GCGCCGGACGAGATCGACCGCTTGCCGGCCGTCAGAGGCTTCGCCCGCAACGCGCATGTCCGGCTGGGCCTCGACGATCATGCGGAATCCGGCACGAACCATGGACTGATCGTCAGCGAGCGCGACTCGGATCACTTGGCGGTGGGAAGTCGGGCGCGCACGGTGAAGCCGCCGAGTGCAGATGACCCCGTGGTCAGATCGCCACCCAATACCTCGACTCGCTCGCGCATACCGATCAATCCGTGACCGTTCGATGTCACCGACGCAGGGCCGGACCCGTTGTCACTGATCGACAGCGCGATCGCGTCGGGCTGGTAGTCGGCAACGACTTCGACCCTACTTGCGTTTGCGTGCTTCAAAACGTTCGTGACCGCCTCTTGCACTATGCGATAGGCGGACAGGTCGACCGCGGCCGGCAGAGCTCGCCTCTCTCCGGTCACCCTCAGCGTCGCCGCGAGGCCCGCATCACGCGCAGGCTTGAGAAGCGCCTCGACATCGTTGAGTGTCGGCTGCGGCGTCAGATCAGGCGCCCCGGGTGTCTTCCGCAGCACGCCGAGCAGCTTGTTCAGCTCCGAGAGCGTCTCGCGGGCGCTGTGTTCGATCGACTCGAGCGCTTCCTTTCCCGAATTGCCGGAGACGCGCGCGGCACCGGCTTGAATCGCCATCACGCTTACGTTGTGCGCGACCACGTCGTGCAGTTCGCGCGCGATCCGAAGTCTCTCGTCCTCGGCCGCCTGTTCGCGCTCCTGCCGATGCCGCGCGACCATGTCGACGAAGAACTGGCGACGTGACCGAACGTAATCGCCGATCACCCACGCGACAAGCGAGAGCGCGCCTGCCGGAATGAAGATGCGCGCGGTTTCAATAGTCCCGAGCACGAGCAGCAACACGGCGAGGAGGACCAGGACGATTGCGGCGCCCGCGACGAGCAGTCGGATTCGCGAGCGCTCGTAGACCGATACGGCGTAGATCGCAAAAGCCAGGCTCAGGCCCGATGCTTCTCTCGGCGTGCTGATGAGAAATGTGGCCACCTGCGCCGCGATCACGGTCAGCAGGACCAGGGCGGGATAACTCCGGCGCCACCACAGGGCGGTCGCCTGGACCACGACCAGCGCTGCGACTGCGCCCAGCGTCAGCCATCGGCCGCCTGGAACGATGGCGACGAGGGGCGCGATGCCGCCGACAAGGTTGAAGCCGACGACCATGCCGTCGGTGAGTCGAGGCCGGCCCATGATCCATGACCAGGGCCGGCCCCGAAGTGATGGTGATGTGGTGCTGGGGTCTATGTGACGTCCCTCACGCGCTGCAATCCGGCTGCAGCAACCACCAGGCCGACCAGCCACGCGAACATGACCAGCACGGCTTGCTCGGCGCTGATGGTGAGCCCCTTGGTGGCCCCATCCAGGTGCGCGATCAAGGCGTTCGCATTCTGGCCGACGAACAGGTTGCCGATCCACTTGTAGTCGCCATTGCTCACGGTGTCGATGAAGCGGACGGCGATGACTTCGACCGACAACAGGTAGACGATCCCGACGCCGAGGGCGACCGCCGACTGGCGGATCAGCACGCCCAGCGCCAGGCCGATGGCTCCGTAAGCACCGAAGAGCAGCCAGATGGCGCCGAATCCTTTGGCGATATCTGCGACTGACGGCCACGCGATGCCGTGGTTGTTGACCGCCGCGATCAACGCGCTGTAGCCGGCGCCGACCGCAAACAGAACCGCCGTCATCACGCCCAGCCAGGCGAAGAACACGACAACGCGTCCTGCCCACGTAGTCAGCCGGCCCGGCCGCTGCGTCAGCATGGTCTTGAGCGTGCTCCACGTGTACTCCGACCCGGCGAGAATTGCGCCGAGCACGATCGCAAGTGCCGCGCCGAGCGGGAACCCGGCGCCCATGACGTTGTTGACGAAGTGCTCGGGGTAAAGACTCGCGATCGGCACCGCCTTGTCGGCGCTTCCTGGATGGGTGGCCACGTACCAGTTGGC
>DATLKH010000331.1:0-7424 GCA_035538475.1 Candidatus Dormiibacterota bacterium
AAGGTACGGCGCCCTTGTAAAACCCCGGTCAACGGTGGAGAGTCTGGACATGCCCAAATCGACGGTCACGTTCGTTTGCACCGAATGCGGTGGTGAGAGCCTCCGATGGTCCGGTCAGTGCCCGCACTGCCGAGCCTGGAACACGCTCCAGGAATTCCAGGTCAAGAAGGCGACGAAAAACGCGCGGTCCCTCTCATCGCGGCAGAGCAACAAGCCGACTCCTCTGAACGAGATCGAGTCCGACGACAAGCCGCGCCGTCCGCTCGCCTGGGAGGAGATGAACCGCGTGCTCGGCGGCGGCATCGTCGCCGGAAGCCTGGTTCTGATCGGGGGTGAGCCGGGGGTTGGCAAGTCGACGCTGCTGATGCACGCCGCTGCTCAGACCGCTCGCGCGGGCGGCAAAGTGCTCTACGTGTCAGGCGAGGAATCCGCGCACCAGGTCAAGATGCGGGCGCGCCGCCTCGAGGCCCTCGAGCCGGCGATCTCGCTGCTGGCGGAAAACGATCTGGATGTGATCTGCGAGGCGATTCAGTCCGAAGCTCCGGCGCTGGCCATCGTCGATTCCATTCAAACCGTGACCGACGGCGGCTTCGAGGGCAGCGCCGGCAGCGTGACCCAGGTGAGGGAGTCGGCCGCCCGGCTGATGCGGCTGGCGAAGGAGATCGGAGTGCCCGTTTTCCTGGTCGGTCACGTGACAAAAGAGGGATCTATAGCCGGACCCCGGGTCCTGGAGCATATCGTTGACACCGTGCTGTACCTGGAAGGCGACCGGCGGCAGGAGCTTCGCATCCTGCGGTCGACCAAAAACCGCTTCGGATCGGCCGAGGAGATCGGCGTTTTCGCCATGGGTGAAAACGGACTAGAGCAGGTCACCGATCCCTCCGCGGCGCTGCTCGGCGAGGCGGCTCCAACTTCGCCGGGAAATGCCATCGTCGCCGTCCTCGAAGGCACACGCCCACTTCTCACCGAAGTTCAGAGCCTGGTCAACCGCACGCAGAACAGCATGGTGCGGCGCATCGCCAACGGCATCGACGTGAGCCGCCTGCACATGATCCTTGCTGTACTCGAAAGACGGCTCGAGCTGAGCTTTGGGCAATCGGACGTTTTCGTCAGCGTCGTCGGTGGGATTCGAGTCACTGAACCCGCCGCCGATCTCGGTCTCGCCCTCTCGATCGTGAGCAACGCGTACAACAGGCCCCTGCCGGACGGCTTGGTTGTCATCGGTGAGCTCGGTCTGGCGGGCGAAGTGCGTCGCGTCGGTCAGCTGGAACGCCGCCTTCAAGAGGCGGCGCGGCACGGTCTGACGCGGGCTTTGATTCCGGCCGGCGCCAGAGCCGGACGGCCATCCGGTCTCGAAGTCATCGAGGTCCGGACCCTGGCGGACGCGAGGTCCGCCGCATTTCCTTCACCCATGAAGTCCGGCGCATTGATAGAGGAGGCCGGAGTCACGGCTTCTTGAGGAGGTAATCGTGAAGCGTTCCGAGTTTCTCGTCCGCTGGATCGGAGGAGGACTCGGAGTGATCGGTGGTTTCATCCTTGGTTATTTCCTGGTCCAGATCGGTCATGCGCATCCGGGCTGGGTGATCATCGGGCTGACCACGCTGGAAGGTCTGATCTTTGCGTACCTCGGCACACCGTATGTGCTCGGAGGATGGCGATCGGTCAACTTCCGGTTGACGAGCACTCCGCTGCCCGACCTGTTGAGTGGTCTTCTGGGGATGATCGTCGGACTTGTCATCGCCGTTTTGATCGGTGCTTTCGTGCGCGACCTTCCCTATGGCTATGCACTTTCGTCGGTGCTTGCTCTGTTGCTCGCGGCTCAGGGCGCATCCGTCGGGCTGACGCGGCGGACTGAGCTCAGCGCCTTGTTCTTCGGCGGCGGATCAAAGGACGCAGACGGACATCGCCTTCCCGCGCTGCTTCTCGATACGTCGGTCATCATCGACGGCCGGATTCTCGACATCGCCAAAACTGGATTTCTCGACATGCCCCTGATCATCCTCAGCTCAGTGCTGCGGGAGCTTCAGACGGTGGCCGATTCAGCCGACGCCACACGGAGACGGCGTGGCCGGCGCGGCCTGGACGTCCTCACCGAGATGCAAAAAGATCCGTCGATCAATCTGCAGGTGTCGGAGGACGAGCTCCCGGTCACTGGAGAGATCGACGCTCATCTGGTGCGCACGGCCAAAAGCAAGGGCTGGGCGATCATGACCAACGATTTCAATCTGAACCGCATCGCCCGGTTGGAAGGCGTGGTGGTGCTCAATCTCAACGAGCTGGCCCAGGCGATGCGACCGGTCGCGATTCCGGGCGAGGAGATCATCGTGACGGTCGCGCGCGAAGGCAAGGAGCCGGGGCAGGGCGTGGGCAGCCTGGACGACGGAACCATGGTCGTGATCCAGAACGGCCGGCGCTTGATCAACCAGACGATCACGGCGACGGTCACTTCGGTGATCCAGACGTCGGCCGGCCGGATGATCTTCGCCGAACCGGTCGGGGGCGAGCTGAGGCGCAGCGTCAAGCGTCAGGAGCCGGCTTAAGAGATGGCGACCGTAGGGGCGATCGTGGCCGCGGCGGGCACCGGCTCGCGTTTGGGGCGGGGCAGCAAAGCGCTCGTGCGACTCAACGGCCGCACCACGCTGGCGCGCGTGCTCGAGCTGTTCCTCGCCCTCGATGAGATCGACAAGATCGTCGTGGTCGGACCGCCGAGCCGGCTCGAGTTCGCTCAGCGTGAAGTCGAGGCGCTGCAGCCACGCAAGCCCGTAATCGTGAAGGCGGGCGGCGAGAGCCGCCAGGACTCGGTACGCGCAGGATTGGCGGCCATTGGAGACTGCGACTACGTCCTGGTGCACGACGCGGCTCGACCGCTTGCGACCGCGACATTGGTTCGTCGTGTGCTCGCGGCAGCGATGGAGTCGGGTGCCGCGTTTCCAGCGATCACTCCCCGCGACGCAGTCAAACGGGTCGAGGGAAACCGGCTCGTGGAGAGCCTCGATCGCTCCCGCATCGTTATGGCACAGACCCCGCAGGGTTTCTCGCACGAGCTGTTGGCGCGGGCGCATCGCGAGGCGGCTGATGCAGGTCTGGTCGGCGACGACGACGCGCAGCTCGTGGCCGCCGCCGGACACGTCGTCACGGTCGTGCCCGGCGAGCCGGCGAACATCAAGCTGACGACGCCTGAGGACTTTGAGGTCGTCGAAGCACTGATCCGCGAACAAGAAGCCACAGCACGCTGAGGGTCGGGTGAGGGTCGGCATCGGTTACGACGTACATCCGTTGGTGGAGGGACGTGACCTTGTGCTCGGCGGCGTCAAGGTCCAACACCCCCTGGGTCTGGATGGGCATTCCGATGCTGATGTGCTCACACATGCGGTGATCGACGCTGTGTTGGGCGCCGCGGGCCTGGGTGACATCGGAACGCTGTTCCCGGCGAACGATCCGAAATTCAAGGATGCTTCGAGTCTGGAGATGCTTGCGACGGCCGTCGATGCCGTCCGGCAGTCTGGTTACCGGGTCGCCAACGTGGACTGCACCGTGATCGCTCAGGAGCCGCGCTTGAAGGATTACCTGCCCTCGATGAAAGAGGCTCTCGCAGGCCGGCTGGGCACGCACAACGTGAACATCAAGGGCAAATCGCCAGAGGGAATCGGTGCCCTCGGTCACGGTCAAGGCATCGCGGCGCAAGCGATCGCAACCATCGAGGAAGGGCGATAGCGAGCAACGCGGTCGAGGAACTCCTCGTGCGGGTAGTGCGCTGGGCGGGCGAAAGGGACGACGTTCGAGGCGTGGCGCTGGTGGGTTCATGGGCCCGGGGGAGTGCGGGTGTGGATTCCGACGTCGACATCGTCATCCTCACCGATGCACCATCGCTGTATCTCGAGTTCGACGATTGGGCGGCCGAGCTTGACGTTGCGGGATTCATCGGTTTGAGAAATTGGGGTGCACTGACAGAGCGACGCGCCATCACATCGACGAATATCGAAGTGGAATTCGGAATAACTACACCCGCATGGGCGAGCGTCGACCCTGTCGACGACGGTACGCGTCGCGTTGTTCGGGACGGAATCCGGATTCTTTACGACCCTGCAGGATCGCTCGACCGATTAGTGCGAGTGTGCACTCTGTCGCCCTAAACCTGGCCCAGAAAGGCGACGCAGCGCACACTCGAAGCCTACGAACAGACGTATGGAAGCTGAACTAAAACGCCTGTAAATTAGACTTACCTTCGTGCCCCTCCGCCTCCACAACACCCTGACCAACGAGATCGAGCCCTTCGAGCCTCTCGAGCCGGGTCACGTCCGGATGTACACCTGCGGTCCGACCGTCTGGAACTACGCCCACCTCGGCAACCTGCGGGCGTTCCTCTTCTACGACCTCGTTCGCCGGCACCTACGCGTGTCGGGTTATCGCATCACGCACGTGATGAACCTCACCGACATCGACGATCGCATCCTTCACGAGGCGCATCACGCCGGCACCAGCATCAACGAGTACACCAAGCCCTACGAAGCCGCCTTCTTCGAAGACATGGCGAGACTTCGCGCGCAGAAAGCCGAGCAGTATCCCCGCGCCACAGAGCACATTCCTGAGATGGTCGAGATGGTCTCGACCCTGCTCGACCAGAGCAACGCCTACATCGCAGACGGTGACGTCTACTTTCGCATCGCCAGCTTTCCGGATTACGGCGAGCTCTCGCACATCGATCGGGCGGGGCTCAAAGCCGGCGCCCGCGTCGAGGCGGACAAGTACGACAAGGAAAATGTCAGCGACTTCGCGCTCTGGAAGAAGACCGAGCCGGGCGACGAGAAAGTCGGCGCCTCGTGGCCGGCGCCCTTTGGAACCGGGCGGCCAGGATGGCACATCGAATGCTCTGCGATGAGCAAGCGCTATCTCGGGGAGACTCTCGACATTCACGCGGGCGGCATCGACCTTGTGTTTCCGCATCACGAAAACGAGATTGCGCAATCAGAGGCCGCGAATCACAAAACTTTCTCCCGCTTCTGGCTTCACTCCGAGCACCTGGCTGACGCGACCGGCGAAAAGATGTCGAAGAGCGCCGGCGGGTTTACGACGTTGCGCGACGTGCTGCACGCGGGACATGACGCTCTCGCGGTTCGCTTCTTCCTGATCGCGGGCGCACACTACCGCTCGCGTTTGAAGCTCAGCTCCGAGGCGCTGCACGCTGCCGCTGAGCAGATTCGCCGCCTGCGAGATTTCGCGGATCGTTTGAATCGAGCCGCCGTCGCCACCAGTGACGATTCGGAGCTGGTCGAGCGAACCGCACAGGTCCGCCTGGGTTACCGCGAAGCGCTCGACGACGATCTCAACCTAACGAGAGGTGTTGGCCTCGTCTTCGACCACGTCCGGGAAGCCAACGCCGCACTCGACTCGGGCCGCGTGGGACCTCTGAATCGAGCGGGCTTGCGCGCTTTGATCGATGATCTCGATGCGCACCTGGACATCCTCAACGTCGAAGAACCCGGCCTGGCGGCGGAGATCGAACGCTTGATTTCAGAGCGTGAGGCGGCAAGGGCGGCAAGAGACTTTGCACGGGCTGACCGAATCCGCGACGACCTCAGGCGCCGGGGAATCGCGCTCGAAGATTCGAAGGACGGTGTGCGCTGGCGGCGCGTCTCGCCGGCAACAACTGGGGCCTGATCTGCGTCAGCTGATCTTCGGACGCAACGCAGTGCTCGAGGCTGCCCGCGCGGGACGCGTCGTCAAGGTGTATCAGGCTTCAGGACTCGGACACGATCCCCGGCTCGAGGAGCTGTCCCGCCTGACTCGCGTGGAGGTCGTCTCCGCGGATCGGCTCGACTCGATGGCGCCAGGCGCCAACCAAGGAGTCGCGGCGGAGCTGAAACCGCGGCGCGAGTGGACTCTGAAGCAATTGCTCGAGACCAATCCATCGCTTCTCATCGCGCTCGACGGAATTCAGGATCCGCAGAATCTCGGCGCGATCTTGCGGAGCGCCGAAGTGGCGGGCTGCGACGGAGCGATCGTGCCCGAGCATCGCAGCGCACCCATCTCGCCCGCGGCCGTCAAGGCAAGCTCCGGCGCCGCCGAGCTCCTGCCGATCGCGCGAGTCTCGGGGATGCCCTCGGCCATTGCCGAAGTCAAACGCGCGGACGTCTGGTGCGTGGCCCTCGATCCCCGCGGCGAGCAGCAAGCGTGGGAGTTCGATTTCACGCAGAGGGTATGTGTCGTCGTCGGCAGCGAAGGCGCAGGTGTGCACAGGCTCGTCAAGGAGCGATGCGACGCACGCGTGCGGCTCCCGGTCGCCGGCCATGTCGCCAGCTTCAATGCCTCGGCTGCCGCTGCGGCGCTGCTATACGAGGTAATGAGGCAGCGCGCTTCCTAAACTTGGACGCTCGAATGGAGAGGTTGATCGTCGACGGCTACAACGTGATCCATGCCTGGACGTCGCTAAAGCGGCTGACCGCCAATGCGTCCCTGGAGGATGCGCGCGACAAATTGATCGAGCGTCTTGCGGTCCTCGGTCAGGTCACGGGGGCCGATGTGACGGTGGTGTTCGATGCGCACCACTCATCGAGTCTGTCCAACTCGCGGGAGACGATCGAGGGAGTGCACGTCGTCTTCACGCGCAAAGGTCACTCCGCAGATCACGCCATCGAGCGGATCGTCTATCAAGCGAGCGAAACGAACGACGCGATCACCGTCGCCTCATCCGACCGTTTTCAGCGGGACCTCGTCAGGGGCATGGGAGGCGCGGTGATCAGCACCGAGGAGCTCGAGCGCCAGGTCATCGAAGCCGAGCAGGAGATGACCCGCCGCATCCGTCGCTATCAGTGATGCAAGGTCGCACCCGGATCGTCTGCACGATCGGCCCGTCGAGCGCATCGACCAATGTCCTGCGCTCGATGATCCTGGCCGGAATGGATGTGGCGAGGTTGAACTTCTCGCACGGAGATGCCGACAGTCACCGCGAGGCGGCGGCCAACGTTCGCGAAGCCGCAGACGCGGTGGGTAGGCCGGTTGCCATGCTGGGCGACCTGCAGGGACCGAAGATCCGAACTGGTCCGCTCGATTCGGCCTTCAAGCGCTTGGTGCGCGGCCGCCAGGTGGCTCTGGTGGCGGACCCAGCGCTCGGCGCTTCGAAAGAGGGTGGGGAAGGGAATGCAATCACCGTCAGTCACGCAGAGCTGGTGCATGCGCTGCGGCCCGGCGACCGGGTCCTGCTCGACGATGGGCGGATCGAGCTCTCCGTGCGTGCCGTTCGCGACGGCCGGGCAGACGCGTCGGTGATTCGCGGCGGTTTGCTGGGCGAGCGCAAGGGCATCAGCGTTCCCGGACGTTCCCTTCCCTTGCCGGCGATGACGGAAAAGGACATGGCCGACCTCAAGCTCGCGGTCGAGCTCGGCGTGGATTATGTGGCCCTGTCCTTCGTTAGGCGGCCCGAGGAT
>DATLKH010000332.1:0-7857 GCA_035538475.1 Candidatus Dormiibacterota bacterium
CGCGCCGCGCTACGGGTTGTCATCCCCGCGGGCGGTGATCGTCCGCGTCAACGATGTGTACGGGCGCTCGGTTGGTGGCGGTGAGGAGCAGCTGGCGAAGTCGATGGGGATCGACGTCGTGGACGTGATCGAGTACAGCCCCGTCGGTTATGACGCGGGCGTGATCGCGGCACGGGTGGCCGCAGCTCGCGCGGATTTTCTGTGGGACGTGAGCTATCTCGACGACGGGGTCGGGATCTGGCGCGCACTGGTCGGCGCGCATGTGACGTTCAAAGGTGCGGTTGGAACGAGCTCCGCGTTCTGCATGCCGATGTTCAGTGAGCTGCTCGGCCCGGATTCGGTTGGGGTCTATGCCGCGGACAAGCCGGACTCGGATGTGAGCGCGGGCGCGCTGTCGTCAACCGGCAGGACGCTGCTCGCCCAGGCGATGGCGGCGTATGGCGGACCGATGGAGATTCCAGCGGTCGCGGGATTCGTGGGCGGGTGGACGCTGTTCCACGACGTGCTGCCGCACGTGAGCGGGCCGGCGAGCGCGGATTCGATTCGGACGGCGGCGCTCGGAGTGGATGTGCCGGCCGGAGACAGCATCAACGGTGGCGGGGTGAGGTTCGCGGGGCCAGGCGCGCTGGATCAGGGGCAGAACATGCGAGCGGCGGCGGTGGTGGGGCAGTGGCAGGCGGTCGGGGTGATGAGAGTGGTGTACCCGCCGCCTTACGCGACGATTGGTACCAATCAGGCGTAAGGGAGTCCTTGGAGTGCGCCGATTGGGCGGATTGGGACGCATCGAGGGCTCTTAACAGGGTGGATTGACCCCAGACGGAGATGGCGCGATCTTGACGTCGTGCCACCCCGCGCCCGCATTCCGCACGAGCTGAGGACCCGACCTTTCACGCTGGAAGAGGCGCGCGCTGCAGGGCTGAGCGCAAGTTCATTGAAGGGGCGGCAGTGGCGACGGCCCGGCGCGCGTCTCTACTGCTGGACCGCATTGACGCCGGACAACCTGGCAGTAATCGCGGCCTGGCGTCGCTCACTTCCCGAGGACGCTGTCTTTGCCGGTCGAACGGCCGCGTGGCTGCATGGTCTAGAACTCGAAGCCGCCAACCCGATCGAAGTCGCCGTGCCGAGACGCAGCGAGCTCCGGCCACGCGAAGGGGCCAGCGTCTGGCGATGCGAGATCGACTCCCAGGATATCGAGATGGTTCGTGGAATCCGAGCGACGACCCTACGGCGAACGCTCCTTGACCTGTGCGCTCGCCGACCGGCGGTCGAGGGTTGATTGCGCTCGACATGGCGCGGCGCCGACGTTTGAAGTGGCGCCCATCCGCATTCGAGGGGCGCCCTGGATGCGCACGATTGCGGCGGCTCACCGAATTGGCGGAACCCGCCGAATCGCCAATGGAGACCCGACTCCGCTGGTTGCTGCTGTGGAAGGGACTTCCCAGACCACGAGTGCAGGTTGATCTGCAAGATCAAAAGGGGCGATTCATCGCCAGGGCCGATCTCTTCTATCCACACGTCAAGTTGGTCATCGAATTCGATGGTGGAAACCATCGAGAACGTCTGGTCAGCGATGACCGCCGCCAAAACCTGCTGACGGGCGCGGGATTCAGCTTGCTTCGGTTTACGTCCGCGGACATCTATCAACGTCCCGATGTGGTCGCGGCTCAGGTCCGGGGCTCCTTGACCGCTTAATCGAGCGGTTTCTGGACCAGCGTGATGTCCATCCAGCGATCGAACTTGTGGGCGGCGTTTTGAATCGTGCCGACCTCCGCGAAGCCCAGTTTCGAGAACAGCGCCAGGCCGGAGCGGTTGTCCTTGGCGACGCTCGCAACGATGGTCAGATACCCCAGGCCCTTTGCTTCTTTGATCAGCTCGGTCAACAGCGCTGAGCCGATGCCCTGGCCGTGATGGACCGGATCGACATAGACCAGCAGCTCGACGACGTCATAACCCCGCTGCTTCCAGGGCAGCAGCCGCCCCCAGCCGATGACGCCCGTTTCGTCGACCGACACGAGCAGCTTCGATCGCTTGCCGTGCATCTCCCACCAGGCTTGCGCCTCCTCGGCATCGAGCGGCTCTGAGTCGATCGTGGCAAACGTCTGGTTCACCGCCCAGTTGTAGATGCCGACGATGGCCTTCAAGTCGTCCTGGGTCGCCGGGCGGATGGTGAAAGTCCGGGCGGTTTTCGCCTTTGGCATCCTCAACATTCTGATACCTTCCCGCGGGTGAAACCCGAGATCAAGACCCCGCTCCCGGGGCCCAAGGCCGCCGACCTCATCGCCCGCGACGCCCGGGCCATGTCGCCGAGCTTCACTCGCGCCTATCCATTCGTCATGGATCACGGGTCCGGCTGCTGGGTCACCGACGTGGATGGCAATCGGTTCCTTGATTTCACGGCCGGCATCGCCGTCGTGAGCACCGGCCACTCGCACCCCAAGGTCGTCGAGGCGATACAAGACCAGGCGCAGCGCTTCATTCACATGTCCGGGACCGACTTCTACTACGGCCCCGAGATCGAGCTCGCCGAACGGCTCGAGGCCAAGATCCTGCCCGGCACTCCCGCGCGCGTCTTCTTCACCAACTCCGGCGCCGAGGCGATCGAGGGAGCGATGAAGCTCGCGCGCTTCACCACCAATCGACCCAACTACGTCGCCTTCATCGGCGCTTTTCACGGGCGCACGTTTGGCGCGCTTTCGCTCACCGCTTCCAAAGCCAGCCAGCGCCGGCGATTCGCGCCGCTTCTGTCTTCGGTGTTCCACGCGCCATATCCGACGCCCGCCCGCGGCATCACCACAGAGCAGTCGATCGAGCGCATCGAGGAGCTGTTCAACACAGTCGCGCCGGCGGAGAGCGTGGCCGCGGTTTTCGTAGAGCCGATCCAGGGCGAGGGTGGATATCTCGTCCCGCCCGATGATTTTCTGCCCCGCCTGCGCGAGCTGACCCGCAAGCACGGCATCCTGCTGGTGCTCGACGAGGTGCAGTCCGGAATGGGCCGCACCGGGCACTTCCTCGCTTACGAGCACTGGGGCATCGAGCCGGACGTCGTGTGCCTGGCGAAAGGCATCGCGTCCGGGCTGCCGCTCGGTGCGTTCATCGCACGGGCCGAGCAGATGAGCTGGCCGCCTGGATCCCACGGCAGCACGTTCGGCGGCAATCCGGTGGCCTGCGCGGCGGCTCTCGCGACGCTCGACTTGCTGGAAGGCGGGCTGATCGAGAACGCGGCCAAGGTCGGCGCACAGCTCCAGGACGGACTTCGTGAAATCGCCGCATCACACCCCGAGGTCACGGACGTTCGCGGCATTGGATTGATGCTCGCCCTCGAGCTCAAGACACCGGACGGCGCGGCGAAGCTGGTTCAATCCGCATTCGAACGCGGACTTCTGCTGCTGACTGCCGGCACCCGCGCGGTGCGGCTCAGCCCGCCGCTTGTGCTCGATCCCGAGGAGGCCGCGACCGGACTCGAGATCATCGCCGCCTGCCTGGAGGCGAACTAGGCGGCGGTTGCGATCGCGTCTCCAACCGGCTGCATCGAAGTGGCCGCCGCCCGGTCGTCACCGGCGATCGTCTTCGACGACTTTGCACGCTGGTCGTCGACGACTTTGATCAACGCCGCCAGCTCATCCTTGACCGGTGTCGATTCGATGTGTGCGGCGGAGCTGAACTGCGACGCCGTCATGGTCAGCGCTTGCTTCGAATCTGAATCGCCCTTGCTCGCATAGCTCAGCAATGCGGCATCGCGGGCAGTCCACGCTTTGTCGAATGCATTCGCGGCGCTCGAGCCGAACTGGTCGCTTAGTGAACGCGAGATCAAGGCTTCGTTGAGGCCGAGCGCCGCGCTCGCTGCGGTCTTGTCCTGCTCGCGCCCCGCGACGACCGCTTCGGTCGCCATCGTCGCCAGCCAAGCGTGCTGTTGCAGGACCAGGTCGAGCGACACGCGGCGGTCGACGGACGGGAGAGTCGGGTCGCCCGGAAACTTGTCCGGAAATTTCTGCGCGATTCGCGCCGCAAGTGCATCGCCCCAGCGCGGACTTTCCGCGTACGCGATTTGCAGGTCGGCGTAGATGCTCTGCCACTTCTGCGCGCCGATGTCATCGATGAAAGTCTTGTCCGCACCGGCCTGCTGTGTGAGCAGCGCGCCAACCTGGTCGGTGGACAGCCCCGACACGCTGCTGATCAAATCGGCGAGCTTGGGAACGAAATCGGAGTTGAGTGCCGCGATCGCCGCCTTCGATTTGTTGTCGTTGTGTGTCACGACTCCGATCCCGTAGTCCACCAGGTAGCCGTTTTGTAGGTGCCATAGCCGCGCGAGATCATCGGCTGAAGAGTTGCCGAAAGAATTCCGCATCACTTCGGCGAGGTCGGTTTCGTTCGTGGTCAGGAGCGCCGTGTAGCTTGCGTACTCGTCGGAGTGGTTGGCGGCGGCGGCCGTTTCTTTGGCGATGATCATCACGTGTTCCCCGAGCAGCAGGTTGATGTGCGTGCGCAGGTCCGCTGCTTGTGAGATGGCCGGGGCGCTCGGTGGTGAAAGGGTGCGGGCGCCTGATGACACGGTCTTGTCTGCGCCAGAGCTCATCGAGCACGCCGCGGCGAAGACGGCGAGGGCTGCCCACCAACGCGACTTCATCTGGGCCCTACCATGTCCGAATCTTGCCCGAATGGCTTCTCGTCGACGGATCGAGCATGTTCTTTCGCGCGTTCTACGCGATCCCGCAGACCATGCGCGGGCCGGACGGGAAGATGAACAACGCCGTGCGCGGCACCCTCGACACGCTCGCGCGCTACGTCACCGACCGTAAACCACGCCGCATCGCGTTCACGACCGATGAGGATTGGCGGCCCGCATGGCGCGTCGAGCTGATCAAGGGCTATAAGGAACATCGGGTTGCGGAACCGATCCCACCGGCGCTCATTCCGCAAGTGCCGGTGATCCTGGACGCACTGACCGCGGTCGGAGTCGACGTCGTGGGCATGGATGGCTACGAGGCGGAGGACATAGTCGCTTCACTCGCTTCGAAGGTCAAGACGCCGATCGAGATCGCAAGCGGCGACCGCGACCTGTTCAGTCTCGTGCGCGGTCGCGACGTCATCGTGATCTATCCGCAAAAGGGCGGACCGGCGGAGGTCGACGAAGCCGAGGTAGGGCGCCGCTACGGGATCCCGGGCACGGCATACGCGGAGTTCGCGATTCTCCGGGGTGATCCGTCCGACGGGCTTCCCGGCATCCCTGGCATCGGCGACAAGACGGCGGCGCAGATGGTGAAACGATATGGCTCGATCGAGAAGATGCTCGAAGCGGGTGTCTTTCGCAAACCGGAGCACGCCGAGTACCTTCGCAAGGCGCTGAAAGTGGTGCCGCCTGTCTCGAACCTGCCGATCGAGGTGCCGCGCGGCCGGCGCGAAAGCTACCCCGAGGACCCGGCGAAGGTGGAACAGCTGGCGAAGAAGCACGGGATCGCTTCCAATCTGGACCGCCTGATCAAGGCCCTCTCTGCGATGCCTGCGCTTACGAAAGCCTGACATTCGGTTCGCAGCCCGCTGACAGTGCTGCGCGATCGTGCTCGGCATGAGGCTCAGGTGGGTTCGAATGCGCAGGCGGCGAGGCTACATCATGGTGAGTCGTGGATCCTGGACTTTGCGCCACCTGCCGGCACTCACGCACGGTGACCGGCAAGCAAAGCACGTTCTGGATGTGCGAGCGCTCGCGGACAGATCCTTCATTTCCGCGCTATCCGCGGCTGCCCGTGCTGCAGTGCCGCGGCTACGAGGTCGATCCGGCTAAGACTCGTCTGCAACCGCCGGCGGGTGGGATGGGTTCTAGTAAGTGATGGAGCCGATCGAGCGCGCTTTCGAGCGGATGGTGTGGGACCACCAGGATCGTGTCTTCGCCCTGTGCCTCGCGTTGACCGGCAACCGGCACGACGCCGAGGAGGCGGCGCAGGACACGTTCCTCAGGGCCTATCGCGCGCTTTGCTCGTACCCGGCCGAGCGCGTGCGCGAGCTGAAGCAAAAGCCTTGGCTCAACCGGATCGCGATCAACGTCGTCCGCAACCGCGTGCGCGGCCTGCGGCCGAAGTTGGTCGAGCTGAACGGAAGCGAGCCGGACCATGCCTCGGGGCCCGAGGAGGACGTACTGCGCCGCGCGGAGATCGACGCCCTGGCCGCGCGAGTGGCGCAGCTTCCGCCCCGCTATCGCGAAGCGGTCGTGCTGATCCACGTGCAGGACCTTTCCTATGCGGAAGCCGCGGATGCACTCGGCCAGCCCGTCGGAACCGTCAAATCAAATGTTCACCGAGCGTTGAACCTGCTCAGAGGAGAGAACGGGAAAGATGGCGACGATGATTGACCTGAAGCGTTTGGGTGACGCGAAGGCTCCGAAGGGTTTCGCGCAGCGAGTGCTGGCTCAAGTCGGCGTGACGGATTCGTACGCGGTTTTCGAGACCGTCCTGGGTCCTGTTTACGTGGCGTGGAATCGCAACGGCGTTTCGGCGGCCATGCGATCAAAGAGCGCGGCGGATTTCGAGGAGTGGTTTCGCAAAGACATCGGCCGCAAGCTTGTCCGCGTCGATCCGCCTGCCGACCTCGCGGCGAAGCTGGAAGAAGAGCTGAACGGCAAGCGCAAGCTGCAGTTCGATCTGCGTGGCCTGACGCCGTTCCAGCAGTCCGTGCTGCGCAAGGCGCGTGAGATTCCGCGTGGGCAGGTGCGGCCTTACGGCTGGGTGGCGCGCGAGATCGGGCATCCGGCGGCTGTGCGTGCCGTCGGCAGCGCACTCGCCAACAATCCGATTCCGTATTTCATCCCGTGCCACCGGGTGGTGCGGACCGACGGCATGATCGGGAACTATGGCGGCGGCGGACCGGAGGCGAAGAAGCAGATCCTCTCGTTGGAAGGCGTGCAGCTGCAGCGGCTGCAGCGCCTTGCCCAGTCGGGCCTTCGCTACGAGGGGGTCAAGAGCACGAAGATCTTCTGCTTCCCGACCTGCTACCACGGACGCCGCGTGAAAGAGGAAAACATCGTCTACTTTCGCGATGAAACGCAAGCCCGTGCGGCGGGATACCGGCCGTGCAAGGACTGCCGCCCAGCAGTAGTGGCCTAAGGCGGAAGAGGGCCGACGCTCGCTTCGAGCGGCGCGGGCCGGCGATAGTGGACACGGGCAAGCCCGCCGTCGTAGTTGATCGCCTTGCCGCCGTGGTAATGCACGGGCTTCGGTTCGTGGTGTGGTGTGTGCCCGAAGACAACGCGCCGTGAACCCGTAAGTTCGAGCCAGCCATCGAGGCGGTGTGGCTGGGTGGCGAAGATGCCCTTGCCGCTCATGACACCCCACAACAGTTGGGCGTCGCCCGCCTCGAGGACCAAGCGGCCGTTGGTGTTGATGGTTCCCACCGGGTCCGATGTTTCTTCGCCCAGGAGCAGCCGGTAATCGTCATTGCCGCAGTGCTGGACCAACGTGCCGTCATCGAGCTTCAGCAGGAGCGGCCGCGCCTTCACCCAGCCTTGTAACGGCTCGTCTTTGCGCAGCTCATCGAGGTCGTGCTGCTGGCCGCCGATGCTGATGTAGAAGCCGACGCGCGCGGGATCCCGAACGGCCCCGAGCATGGCGACCTCGTGATTGCCCAGGATGACCTCGGAATTCTTGCGATCGCGCGCGAAACGGAGGCAGCCGACGCCGAACGGTCCGTAATCGACCAGGTCGCCGACGAATATCGTGTGCCAACGGTCGGCGGGGTATGGCTTGAGCGCGGCAAACAGGCGCTGAAAGTCGCCGTGGACGTCGCCGACGATCAGGACTGGCAGATCGTCCGCAGCCATTCTTCACCTCGGCCTTCGATGCGGCGGACCGCGCGGGTAAAGGAACCGAT
>DATLKH010000333.1:0-4156 GCA_035538475.1 Candidatus Dormiibacterota bacterium
CCGGCGACCCTCAAAGACACAGGTGCGATACGACCCGGATACGACGCGGACCTTGACGCCATCGCGGACGCCTCGCGCCACGCGCGGGATTGGATCTCCCGGCTCGAGAGCACGGAACGCAGACGAACAGGCATCAAGTCCTTGAAGGTCGGGTTCAACCGGGTGTTCGGGTACTACATCGAGGTCAGCCACGCCAACACGTCACAACTGCCTGAGGACTACGTACGCAAACAGACGCTGACCGGTGGCGAGCGCTACATCACCCCTGAGCTCAAGGAAAAAGAAGCCGTGGTGCTCAGCGCACAGGAGAGAACCGCGGCGCGGGAGCTGGAGATCCTTCAAGAGCTTGGTGCGGCAGTTTCTGTCGCAGGTCCGGGCTTGCGTGATACCGCGCGAGCCATCGGCATGATTGATGCACTTTTGGGCTTCGCCATCGCCGCAGCCGAATATGCATGGCACCGTCCGGAAGTCAATGCGGGTTTACGGCTGAGCATCCAGGGAGGCCGTCATCCGCTCGTGGAGACCGGCTTGCCCGCCGGAACTTTTGTCGCGAACGACCTGGAGCTGGATCCGGACTCAGCGCAAATCGTGATCCTCACCGGCCCCAACATGGCGGGCAAATCGACCTACCTCCGTCAGGCGGCGATCATCGTCCTGCTCGCGCAGTGCGGCAGCTTCGTTCCGGCCGAACGGGCAGTGGTGGGATTGACCGATCGGGTTTTCACAAGGGTTGGCGCGCACGACGATATCGGCGCAGGCATGTCGACGTTCATGGTCGAAATGACCGAAACGGCGTACATCCTCAATCACGCGACGCGTTCGTCCGTGGTGATCCTGGACGAAGTGGGGAGGGGAACTTCGACATATGACGGCGTCTCGATCGCTCAAGCGGTGGTCGAGCACCTCCACGACTCGCCCAGGCTCGGCTGCCGCACGCTTTTCGCCACGCACTATCACGAGCTGACCGCCCTCGCCGAGCGCTTGCCTCGCGTGGTCAATCAACGGGTCGAAGTCCTCGAAGACGGCGAGACGATTCGGTTTTTGCACCGCGTGGTGCCAGGTGGCGCCGATCGCTCATACGGAATCCACGTGGCTGCCGTCGCCGGCCTGCCCGCGGGTGTGATCGCCCGCGCGCGCCAGGTTCTGGGCGATCTCGAACGCCAGCGGCCTCTCGAGCCGCCCGAGCTGCAGCTCGGCCTGCCGATCGACCTGACGCCAGACGCGCTTAGAAAAGAGATCGAGGACATCGATCCAGAGGCTCTCAGCCCGCTCGAGGCGCTGCAAAAGCTCTATCAGCTCAGAGCGAGGCTGACCCGATGATCCAGAAGCTCCCGCCCGAAGTCGCAGACGCGATCGCCGCCGGCGAGGTGATCGAGCGGCCTGCTTCCGTTGTCAAAGAGCTGATCGAAAACGCACTGGACGCCGGAGCACGGCGGATCAACATCGACGTGCGCGGCGCGGGCAAGACTTCGATTCGGGTCAGCGACGATGGCGCGGGCATAGCCGGCGAGGAGCTGGAGATCGCATTCCTCCGCCACACCACGAGCAAGCTGTCGCGCCTCGCCGACCTCGCCACCATTCAAAGCTTCGGGTTTCGCGGTGAAGCGCTGGCCAGCATCGCGGCCGTTTCCGACGTCGAATGCTCGAGCGGCGGAAGCAAGCTGCGGATTCGGGCCGGAGAGATGATCGAGCAAGGCTCAGGACCTCTGCTTCCCGGCGTGGTCATCGAGGTGCGCGATCTCTTCACCAACGTGCCGGCTCGTTTGAAGTTCTTGAAGAGTGACGCCACCGAAGTCGCAGCCATCAAAGAAGTCGTGAGCGGATTTGCCCTGCTCCATCCGCACGTCCGGTTTCATCTGACGATCGACAGTCGTGCGCTCCTGAGCAGCAGCGGCGATGGCGATCGGCGCAGGGCGATTGCGGCCGTCTACGGCCAGCCGGTCGCGGCCGAGATGCTGGAGATGATCGGCCTCCCCTTGGTCAGCGGCATGGTGAGCCAGCCGCGCATCAGTCGGGGCAGCCGCGATGGAATGGTGCTGGCCGTGAACGGCAGGCCGGTTAGCGCGCGTTCGCTGCTGTACGCGCTCGAAGAGTGCTACCAGGGCCGGCTCGAGCGCGGCCGGCACCCGGTGGCGGTGATCGATATCGGGATCGACCCCGAGCTGGTGGACGTGAACGTGCATCCGGCGAAGAAGGAAGTGCGTTTCCGGGACGAAGGCGCGGTCTTCGCGGCCCTTCAGAAAGCGGTTCGATCCTCACTCGATGGCAGCGATCCGTTCCGCTATCGACCGATCGAAGCGGCTGCCGCCGCCGGCGGAGTGATATCGCAAGTGACCACGCTCGAGGCGCACGAGGTTCAGGCGGTTTTCGCCGAGCCGGAGACCAACGGTCATTCGCATGTGGTGCTCAGACCCATCGGTCAGGCGGGACCTGGATACCTGATTGCGGAGGGCCCACACGGCCTCGTGCTGGTCGATCAGCATGCCGCCCACGAACGCGTGGTCTACAACCGCCTGCTGGCGCGGCTACGCGACGGTCGCGGCGCGTCTCAGCCGCTCTTGATTCCACAAGCCATCGACGTCGATCCGGCGCTGATCGCGGCCGCTGCCGATCACCGCGAGGAGCTGGCGAACATGGGCCTCGAGTACGAAGAGTTCGGCCCCCGCAGCCTTCGCATCACAGCCGTTCCGATTGAGTTGCCCTCTGGTCGGGCGACGGCCGCGATTCAAGAAACGCTGGCTGCGCTGGCGGAGAAGCGAGGCGATGGAGCGCTGCACGCGGCCGCCGCGGCTCTCGCGTGCCATTCCGCGGTTCGTTTCGGTGATGTGCTCGATCTCGCCGAGCAGCGAAAGCTGCTGGCCGATCTCGAGTCGACCGAGGAATCCATCACCTGTCCACACGGCCGGCCGACACGATTGCTCGTCGAGTGGCAAGAGCTGACGCGCCACTTCCGGCGCAACTACTGAAAAACAACCGGATCCCGGTCATCGTCGGGCCGACAGGCATCGGTAAGTCTCGCCTTGCTTTCGAGCTCTCTCAAAGACTGGACGGAGAGATCGTCGTAGCCGATTCGCGTCAGGTTTACCGACGGCTTGACATCGCGACCAACAAACCCAGCCCTGAACATCGAGCCGAGGTCCGTTATCACATGATCGATTTCGTCGATCCCGCTGCAAGCTTCAACGCGGCGCAGTACGTCGAAGGAGCGGAGCGCGCGATTGCCGACATCCAATCCCGAGGGCACGTGCCGATCTTGGAGGGCGGCACGATGTTGTATGTCGACGCGCTCTGCGATGGGTTCAGCCTGACCGGCATCCCGCCTGATCCAGCGCTTCGTGCCGAGCTGGCGGGACTCGGGTCCGATGCGTTGCGCAAGCGTTTGGAGGCGATCGACCCCGACTCAGGCGTGGATTTGCAAAATCCGGTGCGCGTGATTCGCGCGCTCGAGATCCTTCAAGTCGCGGGCCCGCCTCTGCGGCGGTTGCGCACGCGGACGCAGCCTTCGTGGAGCGCGGTTCGGATCGGATTGACGGCTGATCTGGCGACGGTCGATAAGAGACTGGAGGAGCGCAGCCGGCAGCAGGTGGCGCGAGGTCTCATCGAAGAGACACGCGCGGCGCTTGCAACAGGCGTGCCGGAGACGGCGCCGGTCCTCACCGGAATTGGTTATGCGGAGGCTCTTGCCCACATTCGGGGTGCACTGACGCTCGAGCAGCTTCCCATCGAGATGGCGCGCTCGAACAAGCGCTACGCCCGCCGGCAGCTCCGGTGGTGGCGCAAGGATCCAAGGGTGAGGTGGTTCGACATCGAGCCTGATCCGCTGCCGGGTATCCTCAAATATCTGATGGAGCCGGCTTGAGCAAGACCGTAGCCGGGGCAAAGCGCCTTGGACGCATACCCCCGTATCTGTTTGCGGAAATCGACCGCAAGGTGCAGGAAAAAAAGCGTGCGGGCGTGGACGTCATATCACTGGGCATCGGCGACCCGGACCTGCCGACACCAGGTCGAATCGTGAGCGTGCTGCAAGAGACCGCGGCCGATCCCGCGAATCACCGCTATCCGTCTTACTTCGGCTTGGCCGAGCTGCGCGAGTCGATCGCCGGCTGGTATCGGAGTCGCTCCGGCGTCGAGCTCGATCCCGCAACTGAAATCTTGC
>DATLKH010000334.1:0-1802 GCA_035538475.1 Candidatus Dormiibacterota bacterium
TGCGTTACCTCGAGGAGACGATCCAGCTCGAGGGTCCGAGCACCATCGCCGCGTTCTTCCTCGAGACTGTCACCGGAACCAACGGCATCCTGATTCCGCCGGACGGCTACCTGCAAGGCGTGCGTGAGCTCTGCGACCGCTACGGCATCCTGATGGTCTGCGACGAGATCATGTCCGGCTTCGGCCGGACCGGTGAGTGGTTTGCGGTCAACCACTGGAAAGTCGTGCCCGATCTCATGACGATGGCCAAGGGTCTGACCAGCAGCTACGTCCCGCTCGGCGCCGTCGGCATGCGGCCCATAATCGCCGAGTTCTTCGAGAACCGCACCTTCTATGGCGGGCTAACCTACAACAGTCATCCACTGGCGTGCGCTGCCGCGCTGGGCACCATCCGCGCCTATGAAGAAGACGACATGATCGGCAACGCTCGCCGCATGGGCGCGGTCTTAGCGCGCCACCACGAAACGCTGAAGAAGAAACATCCATCGGTTGGGCTCACGCGCTCTATCGGACTCTTCGGCATCCTCGAGCTGGTGCGCAACCAAAAGACGAGGGAACCGATGGCTCCCTTCAACGGCACCTCGAATGAGATGAAAGCGGTCGGCAAGTATCTGCGCGACCATGGTCTGTACACCTTCGTGCGCTGGAACACGATCATGACCAATCCGCCGCTCTGCATCAATGAAGAGCAGCTCGCCGAGGGCTTCGCCATCATCGACCAGGCGCTGGAGCTCGCAGACCGCGCCGTCGTCTAGCTGCGGGCGACGACGATCACGCCTGCCATCGGTTCGTCGGGATGATCGGCCTTGGGATTGGCGGCCACCTGGTCCGTCCTGGGGTCGTAGTGCGCATGGAACCGGCAGAAGTAGCGATAGGTACCGGGGCTGCTGAGCTTCAAAGTGCGAGTGGCTCCCGACGGGATGACCAGATCGAATTTGACCGAGGCGCCGGGCAGGCTCGTCACGGTGTGCGCGTCGGCATCGGCGTTATGGAAGGTCACGGTGCCGCCACTGACCGATTCGGTGACGGCCGGAGCAAAGCGATCGCTCGGGATGGTCACGATCGGATTCGATAGCCCGGCGTTCACCGAGGTGCACGCGCTCAACACCGCCGTCGCGAGCAGTGGCACGATGATGCGAATTCTCATGAGCCTCTTCCCTCCGAACAGTTCTCCCCAAGAGGTACTGTCGGCCGTTACACCATGAGTCTGGTTCGGGATGATCCGCTCCATCCCGACCCGGCCTTTGCGCAACTCTATGCCGCACTTCCCGACGCGATCGACCTCCGGCCCTGGCTCGACCTTGCCCAATTGGCGACTCGACGGCTGCTCTATCTCGGCATCGGGACCGGCCGCATCGCGGTGCCGCTGCAAGCAGCGGGAATCGACATCGTTGGGGTGGACAGCCACCCGGCGATGCTCGACCGATTGCGCGCGCGCGCGCCGGGGATGCGACTCATCCAGTCGCGTATCGAGACCCTCAGCCTCGACGAGCGCTTCGATCTCGTCATCGCGCCCTCGAACGTCCTCTATCTGGTCGATCGCCTGCGCGGCGCGGCCCGCCATCTCGGGGACAACGGCCTGCTCGCGATCGAGCTCGCTAATCCGCACTGGCTCCGCTCGGGTGGCGGTGGCGGCGTGCGCGTCCTGGCCTTCGACAGCAACGAGGCCCGGCTCGACATCGACTACCGACTGCCGGACGGCGGCATCATCACCCAGCGGGCCGACGTCGCGCTGGTGTGGCCGGAGGAGGTGGAGAACTGGCTCTCAGCCGGTGCTGGCCTGAAATTGCAACGCATGTTCG
>DATLKH010000335.1:0-5351 GCA_035538475.1 Candidatus Dormiibacterota bacterium
CGACAAGGCCGGCGTCCTTCAGCTTGGCCATGTGATGCGAGATCGTGGACTGGCTCAGATCAAGACCCGCGGTGAAATCACAGATGCAGATCGGCGCTTCGGCTTTGGCAAGCGAAGCCACGATGGTAAGACGCGTGGGATCGGCCAGAGCCTTCATCAGATCGGCGCGCTCCGCGGCCCATGTCTGCTTCACGACTGGAAGAGCGCAGCAAACGCCGCGCTCGCGAATCACCGGCAGCTGCTTGAGCACTTCGCCGCTATAGTACAGGTAATCCATCGACGTTCATCGATGGATTGGGAGGTGCGACATGAGCGAGCTCAGAGAAGCGGTGCGGGCCCGATACGCGAATGCAGCCAGGCAGTTGGAAGTTCTACCCACCGCCTCGGCTTGCTGCTCTGGCGACTCAGCGTGTGAATGCGGTGGGGCCTATTCGTCCGCTGAGCTGGATGAAATCGGCTTGACCGGCGCGGTCAGTCTCGGCTGCGGCAACCCCATGCTGCTGGCCGACCTTCATCCAGGTGAGTTTGTACTCGACCTCGGATCCGGTGCCGGCCTCGACGTGCTGCTTTCAGCGCGTCGCGTTTCGCCCGGCGGTCACGCCTATGGCGTGGACATGACCGACGAGATGCTTGCGCTCGCGAATAAAAATCGTGATCAAGCGCGAATCACGAACGCGACGTTTCTCAAGGGCACCATCGAGAGCATCCCACTGCCCGATGCATCGGTTGACGTGGTGATCTCGAACTGCGTCATCAACCTTGCCGAGGACAAGCGGGCGGTCATGAAAGAGGCCTTTCGCGTCCTGCGCCCGGGCGGCCGATTCGCCGTGGCGGACATGGTCGAGCTCGAACCGCTGCCGGACGCGATCAAGCAGAGAGTGGATTCGTGGGCGGGATGCATCGCGGGCACGATTCCGATCGACGCGTATCGCGCGGCACTCGTCGATGTCGGATTCGAGGAGCCTACGTTCGAAGTTCACTCCACACAGTCACTGCCCGGGGCGGGCAAGGTGGGAAGTGCCTACATCACGGCTCGCAAACGTCCTCTTTGATTCAGGCTGCTTTCGGATGCTCGACGACCGCCAACACGCGTGGCGCGATGAACCGAGCGGTGCGCACGACGCCGCCCCGGCGGTTCAGCTCCCGAACCTCGACGGTCGTGCGCGAGCTGCGCACTTCCACGCTGCGTCCGGCCCGGCTCGCTTCGATCTTGTACTCGCGCGAAGCTCCGCCACCGGCGTCGACCAGGACCTCGACAAAATCTCCTTTCGCCATACGTTTCTTTTTATTCCCAATTCGAGTTCAACCCATGCGTTAACAGAGCGTGGCCCAGCCACCTCCGACCCACGATCTGGAGCAGCTGAAGGAAGCCGCTGCGGGCTGCCAGGCGTGCGATCTGTGGGAGCACGCGACCCAGACCGTTTTCGGTGAAGGCAGGGACGGTGCACGGCTCATGCTGGTCGGCGAGCAACCCGGCGACCAGGAGGACCTGCAGGGAAAGCCGTTCGTCGGGCCGGCCGGGCGCGTGCTGGAGAAGGCGCTCGAAGAAGCCGGGATCGACCGCCGGAAGGTCTACGTGACGAACGCTGTCAAGCACTTTCGGTGGACGCGGCGAGGAAAGCGGCGGCTCCACGAGAAGCCGAACGCCGGCCAGATCCGCGCCTGCAGGCCGTGGCTCGAAGCCGAGATCGAGGCGGTGCGCCCGCGGCTGATCGTTTTGATGGGTGCGACGGCCGCCCAATCGCTGATGGGACCGGCGTTTCGGGTCAGCCGGCAGCGCGGCCAGGTGCTGCCATCTCCCTTCGGCATTCCGGTGCTCGGCACGGTCCACCCTTCGTCGATCCTGCGTGCGCCGGACGAGGAGTCTCGCGAGATCGCTTTGAAGTCGTTGATCGCGGACCTGAGGGTTGCGGCCGGTCAGTTATAAGGGCACAATGCGCCAGTCATGGCGCAGGTCGGTGACGAAGCCGCCCACGGAGCGCTCCTCCCGCTAACCGTCCAGAACGCCTACCGCGAGCGCTATCGAGCGATCCGGCCGGGCTGGAGGTCGAGCGGTGACCAGCTCGAGGCGATGGTGCGCAGTCACGTTACGGCTCAAAGCCGCGTGCTCGACCTCGGCTGCGGTAGGGGTGGCGTCGTGGAGCTGTTCTGGCGCGACGTCAATCTGGCGGCCGGGCTGGATCCTGACGCGCCCTCGCTCAGCGAGCATCGCGCGGCCGGCATGCCCGTGATTCGCGGCGTGGGGGAGCGGCTGCCCTTCGTCGACGGGTCCTTCGACCTCATCGTTTCCCTGTGGGTGCTCGAGCACCTGCGTGAGCCGCTCACCACGCTGACGGAAGTGCGGCGGGTGCTCCGCCCTGGCGGACATTTCGTCTTCGTCACGCCGAACCTGCGCCACCCGCTGATGCTCATGAACCGGATCGGCAAGGCGCTGCCCGGGTTGCAGAGGCGGGTGGTGCCGAGGGTCTATGGACGCGAGGAGGCGGACACCTTTCGCGTCCAGTACCGGATCAACACCGTCGACGCGATTCGCGAGACGGCCCGTCACGCGGGTCTGGAGATCTACGACCTGCGGGTCGTGGCCGATCCGACCTATCTCGCCCTCAACAGCTTTCTCTTCCGGGCGTCGGTGCTTTCAGAGCGGGTCATGCCCAAAGGTTGGGGCGTGCACCTGCTCGGAGATCTGATTAAGGGCTAAAAGTCGCGGTCCGGTGTGGACAATACCGGGCTATGACATTCAGCACTGTCCTCCAGATCCTGGCCCTCATTGCCTTCATCCTCGCCGCGGTCGGCTGGAAGTACCGGAAGACGGAACCTCTCACGATCGGTCTTGCGCTGTGGTCGCTGTCTCTGCTGATTGGAATGAACTTCTCGAGAATCAGCACGCTCATTTTGCTGCTCGCCTTCATCGCTTTTGTCGTGGCGGCGATCGGCCTGGGTTACAAGAAGCTCAACCTGATCGCGATCGGTCTGGCGTTGTGGATGTTGTCGCTGCTGGTGGAGCCGGTGCTGCATATTTCCTAGCTCTTGACCGTGGACCACGAGGAGGTCCATTGGTCATATGAGATGCAGCCGGCCTTCCCGCTGTCGCAGGTCGGCAGTGGCGTCTTCCAGAAGTTGATGCTGGCGAGAAAGCTGTCGGTCGCGTCCGCGTGGTACTGCGAGCAGCTTCCGGCAGCCAGCGCTTCCATCTCGGCGCAAGCCCGGGTGTTGACGGGACTTTCGCCGAACTGCAGCGCCTGCAAGGCCTGCACGTGCGGCGTGCTCACGTACGCGGCCCACAGGTAAGCGCAATTTGGATGCGGGGCTTTGGTCGCGAGCATCCAGGAGTCGGCCCAGCCGGTCGCGCCCTCGGTTGGAATCGTGTCGGCGACGGGGATGCCGCCCTGCTGCAGAAATATCGTTTGATACGGCCACGCGGTGCCGGCCACGACGGCGCCGTTTTGGAACAGCGGCATCTCGTCGCCCGGCGCAAACCAGTACTTGTCGACCAGGGGGCGCTGCTCAGTCAGTTTCGCAACCGCCGCGTCGAACTGCTTCTTGGTCAGCTCGTAGGGATCGGTGATTCCAAGGGCGGGCTGCGTCTTGCTCAGGTAGAGGGCGGCATCGGCGATCTGCATCGGACTGTCGTAAACGGTGATGAGGCCTTTGTTCGCCGGGTCGTAGATCACCTGCCAAGTGGTCGGCTTGTTCGGAAACTTGCGCGTGCTGTAGATCAGCGTGTTCGGGCTCCACTGGAGGGAGATTCCGTAGTGCACGCCGCCGACGGTGTTGAAGGCAGGGTTCTTGAATACAGCCTGGAAGTTCGCCCAGTCGGGGATGAGGGCTTGATTCATGGGCCTGACATCGCCGTTCCAGATGAGCCCCAGCGCCGCGTCGCCGCGGGCCGAAACCATGTCCCACTGGTTTTGGCCGCCGTCCTTCATCGCGTTGACCATGTCATCCGATGACCCGGCGTACTGCACGTGGACCTGGCAGCCGGACTGATCCTGAAAGGGCTTGACCCACGCGTCGTCCACGTAGCCGTTCCAGGCGATCAGGTTGACCTGACCCTCAGCCGCGCCGATCTTGTCGAGGGGCTTCATGCTCGCGGTCGGCGGCTGCTTCAAGACGGTGCTCGCCGGCGGAGGGTTGCTGCCGCAGGCGGAAAGAGCGATCGCTGCGACCAACGGCACCACGTGAATGGGTCTCATGACGGTTTGGAGCGGAGAGCATATTAGACAGCGCCCCTGGGAGTGCAGTTAACAGTCTGCTAACGCAGCGCCGGAGCGATGAGAAGTCGGGCTCCACTTGCGACCCAGGCGCCGGTCAATCCCAGCAAGGTGCCCACGAGAAGGGTCAAAACGACCGGTATCGCACCGGCGTGGTCGAAGCCCATGATGGCAGCCAGGGCGTTAGCGCTGGAGCCAAGTCCATACCGCACGTGGTCGACGGCGAGCGGCAGCAACCACGCGAAAAGACCACAGGCGGCGCCCAGCGGAACCGCCCAGCGGGCTCGCGTCACGGCGGCGCCCAGCGCCGCGCCGGCGAGGAACGGCAGCCACCACGCCCCCAGGAACACACCGGCCACCGCGACTACCGCTGCGATCGCGGCTGCGATCAGCGTCGGTCTCATGGCCGGAGGTCCCATCGCTTGGTACCGGAGGTGGTGCCGGCCTGGTCCGCGGTCAGCATCGGATCGAGCCTCCCCGCGAACCAGTCTGCGGCCCGGTTTTCGTACCAGTCGGAGGCGGGATTCTCGCTCTGGCCGCCGGGATACACGCCTTCGAACGTGTGCGCGCCCCAGTCGACCACCATCCGCCAGCTCGGGCCGTGGCTGGAGGGGAAGTCTGGAGCGGCCAGGGGCGTATAGCCGTCACCGCGGTCGGGTACCGGGCCGTCGCTGAGGCCCCTGACCTGGGCGAGGTTTTCCAGGACGCGGGTGTGCACGCGGCCCCACGTCCACTTGCTGGGGTTGCCGCCGAGCTGCTTGGTGAGCGCGTTGACCGTCTTGTGAAATGCGAGCAGCATCACATCGCCTGCGTTGCGCGCGGTCCCGTGCGGGAATGCGGGGTTGTTCTGGTCGTACAACGTCCACGCCTCGAGGTCCTGGCCGAGCATGTCGTTGAGCTCGGCCATGTCGACTTTCACCTTCTTGCTCTGCCACCAGGGTCCGAACGTCTCCTGGATGTAGGTCTGCCAGAAGTTCCACCAGATGGTCGCGGCCGGTGAGGCGACCTCCATTCGCTCGTCCCACTTGGCCAGCAGATCACGAGCGCTTTTGTCGGCCGGGCTCAGCGTCGACTGCGAGAGGACGTTGAGCAGGGCCGGTACGATCTCGCCCGCGAGAAAGTCGCGCGTGTCGGTCTGGA
>DATLKH010000336.1:0-3365 GCA_035538475.1 Candidatus Dormiibacterota bacterium
AAGGAGTAACGAATTGATCTCAGAGATGAGAGCCCCCTCGCGCCTCAGCTACGGCCGTATCCCCAACCTGGTCGAGCTGAAAGACCTGATCGCCACGCAGCTCGAGTCCTTCAACTGGTTCAAAACCGAAGGCCTCCGCGAGCTGTTCGACGAGATCAACCCGATCACCGACTACACGGGCAAGAACTTCGAGCTGAAGTTCCTCGACTACGAGTTCGGCCAGCCCAAGTTCTCGGTTGAAGAGTGTCGCAACCGCGACATGACTTACGCGGCCCCGCTGCGGATCCGGACTCGACTGACGATCAAGGAGACGGGCGAGATCGAGGAGTCCGAGGTCTACATGGGCGACTTCGCCCTGATGACCGACGAAGGCACTTTCATCGTCAACGGCACCGAGCGCGTCGTCGTCTCGCAGCTGGTGCGCTCCCCGGGCGTCTACTTCACGGCGACGGAGGACCCCAACACCGGGCGCAAGCTGTTCGGGGCGAAGCTCATCCCGAACCGAGGCGCGTGGCTCGAGATCGAGACCTCGGCCAAGGACCTCCTCACGGTCAAGATCGACCGGAAGCGCAAGGTTCCCGTCACCGTTCTGCTCAAGGCTCTCGAGCTGCCCCAGATGAAGGGGACCGAGAACGACCGCGAGGCGCAGAAGCGCGCCCTGCACGAGCTTTTCGGCGACGTCGACAACAACCCCGAGCACCGCTACATGGAGTCGACGCTCGAGAAGGACACCACGACCAAGACCGAGGACGCCCTGCTCGAGCTTTATCGGCGTGTCCGGCCCGGCGACCCGCCGTCCGTCGACAACGCACGCAACCTGCTGCAGTCGCTTTTCTTCAACCCGCGCCGCTTCGACCTCGGCCGCGTCGGCCGCTACAAGGTCGACAAGCGCCTGGGTCGGGACGAGGAGGACATACTCGAGCGCGTTCGCAACCGCGACCTGCGGATCCTGGAGAAGGGCGACTTCATCGCCTTCATCCGCAAGTTGATCGAGCTGAACAACGCGCCACGCGAGAAGCAGATCCCCGATGACATCGACCACCTCGGCAACCGGCGCGTGCGCGCCGTCGGCGAGCTCCTGCAGAACCAGTTCCGCATGGGCTTGATCCGGATGGAGCGAATCATCAAGGAGCGCATGACGATCAGCGACCCGCACACGGTCACGTCGGCGTCCCTGATCAACGCGCGGCCTGTGGTCGCCGCGATCAAGGAGTTCTTCGGATCGAGCCAGCTCTCACAGTTCATGGACCAGCACAACCCGCTGTCCGAGCTCACGCACAAGCGCCGGCTCTCGGCGCTGGGTCCAGGTGGGCTCTCCCGCGAGCGGGCGGGATTCGACGTCCGCGACGTGCACCACAGCCACTACGGCCGCATCTGCCCGATCGAGACCCCGGAGGGTCCCAACATCGGCTTGATCGGAAACCTCGCGACGTACGCCAAGGTCAACGAATTCGGATTCATCGAGACTCCGTTCCGCCGCGTCTACAACCGCGTGGCGCTGAATGAGGACGTCGCTCCGAAGCTCGACGGCCGGGTGCTTCGCCGCGCCGCAGTCGACCCCAAGGGCGGCGAGGTATTGCCCGCGAACGAGCGGCTGGACTCGAAGTCGATTCAGAAGCTGCTCAAGGCCCACGTGGCCACGATCGACATCGTGCCCTGGGTCTCCGACGAGGTCGAGTATCTGTCCGCCGACGAGGAGGACATGTACGGCATCGCGCAGGCCAACGCCGCGCTTACGCCCGAAGGCACATTTGTAGACGCGCGCGTGCCCGCCCGGGCCCGCGGCGACTTCAAGATCGAAGAGATCCAGAACATCCAGTACATGGACGTCTCGCCGAAGCAGATCGTGTCGGTGGCGACGGCCTTGATCCCATTCCTCGAGCACGACGACGCGGGGCGCGCCTTGATGGGCGCGAACATGCAGCGCCAGGCGGTGCCTTTGCTGGTCACCGACGCGCCGCTTGTGGGCACCGGCGTCGAGTACTTCGCCGCCAAGGACTCGGGCGAGATGATCGTCGCCGACGTCGCGGGCACGGTCCTGGACGTCGCGTATCCAAAGGAGCTGAAGACGGTCCACGCAACTCCTGTCTTCGACATCGTGGTCAAGCCGGACAGCGGCGGACCCGACAAGCACTATCCGCTGCAGAAGTTCGCGCGCTCGAACCAGGGCACGTGCTTGAACCACCGGGCGATCGTCAAGCCTGGACAGCACGTCGAGGTCGGTGACATCCTCGCGGACGGCCCGGCGATCGACAACGGCGAGATGGCGCTCGGCCGCAACGTGCTGGTCGCGTTCATGCCCTGGGAGGGCTACAACTTCGAGGACGCCATCCTCCTCTCGGAGCGGGTGGTCAAGGAAGATCTCTACACCTCGATCCACATCGAGGAGTACGAATCCGAGGCGCGCGAGACCAAGCTCGGCCCGGAAGAGATCACACGCGATATCCCGAACGTTGCGGACGACGCGCTGCGCAACCTCGACGAGCGCGGAATCGTCTACATCGGCGCGGAGGTCCAGCAGGGCGACATCCTCGTGGGCAAGATCACGCCGAAGGGCGAGACCGAGCTGTCCGCCGAGGAGCGATTGCTGCGTGCGATCTTCGGTGAGAAGGCGCGCGAGGTGCGTGACTCGAGCCTGCGCGTGCCCCACGGAGAGCGCGGAATCGTGGTCGACGTGAAGGTCTTCAGCCGTGAGAACAAGGACGAGCTCGGCCCGGGCATCAACGAGATGGTTCGGGTCTACATCGCGCAGAAGCGAAAGATCTCAGCCGGAGACAAGATGGCCGGCCGCCACGGCAACAAGGGCGTGGTCGCCCGGATCATGCCCGTGGAGGACATGCCGTACCTCCCGGACGGTACCCCGGTCGACATCGTGCTCAACCCTCTGGGCGTGCCGAGCCGGATGAACCTCGGTCAGGTGCTCGAGACGCACCTCGGCTGGGTGGCTTACGCGCTCGGTGAAAAGATCGCGACGCCCGTTTTCGACGGCGCTCCGATGAAGACGATCGTCGACGAACTCAAGAAGGCCGGCCTGCCCGACGACGGCAAGGTTCGCCTGCGCGACGGCCGCACCGGCGAGCAGTTCGACGAACCGGTGACCGTCGGCATGATCTACATGCTGAAGCTGGCGCACCCGGTCGAGGACAAGATACACGCCCGCTCGACCGGTCCTTACAGCCTCGTCACACAGCAGCCGCTGGGAGGCAAGGCGCAGTTCGGAGGCCAGCGCTTCGGCGAGATGGAGGTCTGGGCGCTCGAGGCATATGGCGCCGCCCACGTCTTGCAGGAGATCCTGACGGTGAAGTCGGACGATATCGTCGGCCGCGTCAAGGCTTACGAGGCGATCGTCAAGGGCGACAACACGC
>DATLKH010000337.1:0-12365 GCA_035538475.1 Candidatus Dormiibacterota bacterium
CCGCCTCCAGGACGTGACTCCG
Organism: Candidatus Dormiibacterota bacterium; assembly: GCA_035538475.1. Lineage (GTDB taxonomy): Bacteria > Chloroflexota > Dormibacteria > Dormibacterales > Dormibacteraceae > 40CM-4-65-16. The sequence continues at coordinate 23 of DATLKH010000337.1, forward strand.
GGCCTGGTGCTGCACGAGCAGCGAGCCAACGATGTCGATGACAGCGCTCACGACCAGCAATCCGGCGAAGAAGAGCCGGACACGCCGGCGCTCCACCCTGAGCTCTCCCCCCATATCAAGTACAACGGTACGGGTGGGCCGGAGGGATCAGCCTTCACTTGTGTGCGGAATTGCGGCTGATTCACTGCCGCGAAACCCGCATCAGCCGGCAAGTGTGGGATCCGGCGAGGTTTAGGCCGGGCCGATCACCTCGATCTCGTTTCCATCCGGATCATCGACGTAAAACGTCCGCACGTTCTTCAACACCGGATGCACGCCGTGCCGCACTTCGACCCCGCCCTCGATGAATCTCGCCTCCAGCGCGTCGTAATCGTGCCGGCTGACTCGAAACGCCAGGTGGTGCAGGATCCGTTTCTCCTTGTCCTTGTGCGTCGGGAAATATGAGTCAGGATGCGGATGCGGGATCAACACGATCATCTCCGGAATGCCGCCCGGCGTCGCGACCCTCAGGAACTTGTTTGGCATGCTCGCCGGCGAAATCAACTCGAGTCCGAACCGGTCGCGATAGAACTGGACCGATGCTTCGATATCCGCGACCCACAGCACGATCTCGGCCAGACCCTCGACTTTGCTCACGCGGCCGCCTCCACCATCGCGGTCAGATTGACGTCGCGCACTCGCGGCGGGACCGAGCAACCAGGGGCAAGCAGCAAGCCGCGACCGCCGGTCGCGTCGATCGCATGCCGAGCCTCATCCTCGATCTTTGCCGGAGGTCCAAAGACAAGAGTCGCTCGCTGGCTCAGCCCACCCATGACAGCGCGTCCAGCAATCTCTCGACCTTCGGCAAGCGAGGGATTCCCCTGGTTGTGAATCGACCAGCTCACTGCTTGCAGCGGCAGTTCGCGAGCCAGTGCGAAATTCAGTTTTGAGCCGCAGAGGTGCAGCACGTTGAACCACGCGGCTTTCGGAAGAGCATCGAGCACCTGCCGGTCGAGCGGCAGTACCACCTCGCGGTAAACGGCCTCCGGCATCACATCTTTGCCCGCGTAGCCAGAGATCGCGTAAAAGATTCCTGCGGCTCCCGATTCGACCGACTTGCGGCTGAAGTCGATCAGCGCATCGGCGATGCGACGAAGGGCCGGCAGCACGACGTCAGGGTGCCGGCGCAACTCGCGCACCACGCGTGACTGCGACTTGCCCACAAGGTATCCGCCGACTGTGATCGGACTGAACACCGTCTGGATGACGGGCACCTCAGGACCCAACTCGCGAGCCACGATCCCGATCGACTCGACCTGATCATCCAGTGCTCGCTGATTGACGAGATGCACGGATCGCCACGCATCGAGATCTGGCACCGCCGCCCTGACCAGCACCGGCGCGCGCAGTTTGTGACCGGCCGGCTTGTACTCGGAGCCGAACGCTTCGGCGAAACAGCTCGCCCGAGGCTGAAATTTCACGAAGTCCCAACCGAACTGGCGCGCTCGCTCGATCGTGACCGCCGCGAGCGCCTCCGGCGACCATTCTTCGCGATACGTGTGGCCCCACGCCCCCACGGGCGGTCGATCCGCAACGCTCATGCGCAGTGCGGCTTCGACGCGATCCCGACCTGACACGGCTCCGAGTTTAAGCTGGACCTGTTGGTGGACATCGAAAGCGAAGCTGCGCGGCTCCGCGCGGCAGCGGAGTCAAAACCGCTGCGCCTGCCGGTCAATCGCCGTGTGGACGAGTCGCATCACGCGACGACGCCCGACGGCCTTTCGGTCTGGTACACGATCCAGGTTTCGCCGCACAACCGGATCCAGGAAGCGATCTTCGAACGCAGCGATCGCATGCCCTCAGACGAGGAATGCCGCCGGTGGGTCGAGCTCCTGATCGTTGGAGCTGCGGCGGCTGAGGCGCCAGGGATACCCGGTTCGATGACGCGGCGCTTCGAGGCTTTTGAGCGTGCCCCTTCCTAGCTCGGTCGCAGAGGAGCTGCGACGCATCGTCGGTCGCGAGTCCGTGATCGATTCGCGCAACGATCTCCGGATCTTCGAGCGCGATGGATCGATCGAGGGCGCGATGCCGGATGCTGTGGTTCTCGCCTCCAACACGGAGCAGATTCGCGATGTCATCAAGGTCGCGGCGAAGCACAAGATCCCAGTGGTGCCTCGTGGCGCCGGGACCGGCCTGTCCGGGGGAGCCGTGACGCTCAAGGGCGGCATCGCCCTTCAGGTCACGCGCATGCGCCGGATCATCGAAATCGATCCGGTCGCGCAAACAGCGCTGGTCGAGCCCGGCGTCGTCAATCAAGAGCTGTCTCTGGTCGCGGCCAAGCACGGTATGTTTTATGCCCCGGATCCGTCGAGCCAGAAGGCCTGCACGATCGGGGGCAACGCGGCCGAGAATTCAGGTGGGCCGCACTGCCTCTACTACGGCGTGACCACCAATCACGTCCTCGGCATGGAGGTCGTGCTCGCCGACGGCTCCGTGCACTGGGTGAGTGGCGACACGCCTGACCGCATCGGGCTCGACCTTTGCGGCGTGTTGGTCGGATCGGAGGGCACGCTGTGCGCGATCACCAAGATCAAGGTGAGGCTCCTGCGGATCCCGCCCAGCGTCGTCACGCTGCTGGCTGCGTTTCCCAGCATCGAGACCGCAAGCCAGGCGGTCTCATCGGTCATCGGTCATGGAATCGTCCCGGCCGCGCTGGAGATGATGGATCACGTGACAGTCGGCGCGGTCGAAGCCCACTATCACGCGGGATACCCGACCGACGCCGGCGCGGTGCTGTTGGTGGAAACGGATGGGATCGCCGAGTCGACGCAGGAGCTGACGGCCGCGATCAGCAAGATCCTCACTGAAAACGAGGGCTACGCGTTGCGTGAAGCGCAGACCGCGGCGGAACGCGAGCTGCTGTGGGCCGGCCGCAAGGGTGCGATCGGGGCACTCGGCCGCATCAAACCCAACTACTACCTCCACGACGGAGTTGTCCCGCGCTCGCGGCTGCCGCAAATTCTTTCCGAGGTCGGCGAGATAGCCGAGCACTACAAGCTTCCGGTCGCGAACGTCTTCCACGCGGGCGACGGAAACCTGCACCCGAACCTGCTCTTCGACATGCGCGAGACGGGGATCCTGGATCAGGTCGAAGCCGCGGGCGAAGAGATGCTGCACGCGGTGGTCGAGCTCGGTGGTGCGCTTTCCGGCGAGCATGGGATCGGCATCGAAAAGAGCCAGTTCATGCCGTGGATCTTCGGGCCAGACGATCTCGATGCGATGCATCGCGTCAAGGATGTGTTCGATCCAGAGGGGATTCTCAATCCGGGCAAAGTCTTTCCTGATCCGGCGCGCAAGCACGTGCGCATCGCGGGCCGAACCGGATTGGCCGTCGAAGCCAAATGGTGGTAAGCGAAGAGAAGCCTCGGACCGCTGAAGAGCTCGCTCAGACGCTGCACAGAGCGGCGCAGGAGAAGCTCGCGGTCGTTCCCGTCGGTGGCGGCCGGGCTCGCGGGATGGGCAATCCGCTCGAGCGCAGCGACGTGCTGCTTCACACCACGCGCCTCGACCGAGTGATCGAACATTCGCAGGCCGATATGGTGGTTTCGGTCGAAGCCGGGATCACGCTGGAGAAACTCGAGAGCCAGCTCGGTAAAGCGGGACAGTTCCTTCCCCTCGATCCTTTCAACTCCCCCGGTCATACGATCGGCGGTTTGCTCGCGACCGGTTGGACTGGTCCGCTCCGACTCCGCTATGGATCGCCGCGCGATTTCTTGATCGGCATTCGAGTCGCGCTACCTGATGGCAAGCTTGCTAGCGCCGGCGGACGGGTCGTGAAGAACGTCAGCGGCTATGACTTGATGAAGCTGCATTTCGGCGCGCTCGGCTCGCTGGGCGTGATCGTCGCGGCGTCGTTCAAGGTCTTTCCCAAACCGCTCCACGAAGTCACCGTGACCAGCCGCGGCGGCTGGGCTGACGCAGAGCGCGCACTGTCCGCGCCGATCATGCCGGTAGCCCTCGAGCTGTTCTCGGACGGTCACGTTTTGGCCGAGTTCGCGGGCAGCCGCGACGCCATCAACCGCGTGGTCGAAGGCCTGGGCTGGACGCAGGCCGAACCTTCCGTATGGGATGAGCACGGGCGGCGAGCCCCCGCGATATGGGCTCGGATCGCAGTTCCACGCCAGCGGCTGCGCGACGTCGTCTCGACGCTGCCCGAAAGTGCCGAGTGGTGGGCATCGCCGGGTACCGGCATCGCTCACTGGTCGGTGGCGAGCGATCCTCAAATCGTGAGGGACGTACGGCTCAAGGCCGAGGCCGAAGGCGGATCGCTCGTCCTGCTGACGGCGCCCGACGACTTCATGCAGGAGCTGGGCGCGTGGGGCAAGCGGCCGTCCACGATCGAGGTCATGCGTCGCATCAAGAAGGCCTTCGACCCGGACGGAATTCTGAATCCAGGTAGATTCGTCGTTTGATGGCCGAGCCTTTCAGCCGTCTCTCCGACGACGACCTTGCGACCTGCGTTCACTGCGGCCTGTGTCTCGACGCGTGTCCGACGTTTCGCGTCACCGGCTTGGAGACCGAATCGCCGCGCGGACGCATCTACCTCATGACCCAGTGGAAGCGAAAGCAGATGGACTTCGACCAGGAGCAGGTGAAGCACATCGACCTCTGCCTTGGTTGCCGGACGTGTGAAGCCGTTTGTCCGTCGGGTGTGCCATACGGCCGCATCATCGAGGCCGGGCGTGCAGACGTCGAGGATGCGCGGAGGCCGTCGCTCAAACGATCCGCCAGCCGCGTCGCTTTGCGCCAGCTCGTCGGCCATCCAACCCGCCTGCGCCTGGCCGGCAACGCGACCTTGTTCGCGCAGAGGCTAGGTCTGACGAGTGTGGTCCGCTCGGGCAGGATGCTGCCTCGACTGCGCGCGCGTTACTGCCCTCCAGACGGAAACGTCGCCGCGCCATGGGGTGAGCGGAAATATCGAGTCGCGTTTCTGGTCGGCTGCGTGATGCCGATTCTTTACCCCCAGTCCCACTATGCGGCGGTCAAGCTGCTTCAGCTCGCCGGCTGCGAGGTCTGGTTCCCCGAGGAAGAGCGATGCTGCGGCGCCCTGCTCGCTCACAACGGAGATCTCGAGGGCGCTGAACGTCTCCGTGAGCACAATTCACACATCTACGAGTCGGGCCAGTTCGATGCGCTGGTCATCGACTCGGCCGGCTGCGGCGCGCACCTCAAGGACTTCTATCCCTCGTTGAAGGGTCGCGTCAAAGACTTGACCGAATTCCTGGCTGAAGTCGGTTTGCCAGAACCAAACCGCGAGGTGAACATCGCAGTGACGTATCAGGACGCGTGCCATCTCGCGCACGCGCAGAGAATCAAGAAGCAGCCGCGCGACTTGATCCGCGCTCTTCCGCGCGTGCACTTCATCGAGATGCGCCACGCCGACATTTGCTGCGGCGCCGCCGGGCTTTACAGCACGCTCGAGCCCGATATGTCGAACCGGGTCCTCCAGCAGAAGTTGGACGACGTGGTCGCCACTGGGGCGGATGTGATCACCGTCGCGAATCCCGGCTGCTAGATGCAGCTCGAAACAGGACTGAGGGCGCGTGGATCGACCATGCGAGTCGAGCACGTCTCCGAAACGCTGATGCGGGCTTACGCCCGCTAGGCCTTCATTTTCGGGAGGACTGCGGTCTTCGTCACGTCGACTTCGACTCGCGCCACAGCCAGCGTCACGTTGTCCGGCGCTCCAAGCTCGCGGCAGCGCTCGATCACCCGCTCCGCGCCGCGGTCGAGATTTCCATCTCGAAGCAGCAATCGCCCCATCTCCTCTACGCTCACGCCCGCGGTCTCGACTCCGTCGCTGCACAGCACGATGGCATCGCCCTCTTCGAGCTTCATCTTGTCGGTGTACGGCTGGATCTGCTCCCACACGCCGATCGCCCGGGTCAGCCGGTGCTTCAGAGGATGGTTCTCCGCCTCCTCGGGCTTGATCAATCCGAGACGCACTTGCTCGGCAGGCCACGAGTGGTCTTGCGAGATCAGCTTCGCCAGGCCGTTGCGAAAAAGGTAGGCCGGGCTGTCACCGACGTTGAGCAGTCCGATCTCACCGTTGCGAATCGCAACCACGGTCAGTGTGCTGCCCATCCCCGCCCACTCTGGGTTGTCGCGCGCCGCTTCAAAAACCGCGAAGTTGGCCTCTTTGCAGGCTCGCTTCAAGCGATCGACGTCGGACCCCTCCTGGCCGTCCTCGGCCAGAACTCTGGTCAGCGTCTTGACCGCGATCGAGCTCGCGTGCTGGCCCGCGGCGTGCCCGCCCATCCCGTCGCAAACCACGATCAGGGTGTCGAGCCCGGCCTTGTTCCGCCACACGCTGACGGAGTCCTCGTTCTCTTCCCGTTCCAGACCGGGGTCGGTGGCCCACGCGATCCGTACTCGCATCGGTCTACTTAACGGTCCAGACCGGCACCAAGTGTCCTGGTCCCTGGCGGGCCGCTGCAGATTCGCGGCATCGGCACCCGGAGCCAAGGAAAGGGTGGCGCGACGAGGAGCGATCCCTTTGGGGTCCCCGCACCGTGGCTGCGGGGGCAGCGAGTGAGCGCCGGGCCCCCTGACGCAGGCTTCAGCGCCGACCGAGGCCCCCGCGAAATCGCAGATTCCCGGTGTGGGATGGCGCCCGGATGCCTAGGCCGCGGAGATGCGCGGAGCGGCCAGGGCCAGGACACTAGGCTCCGATGAGGCCGAAGTGGACTGAGTTCTGGCCGATCGTCAGATGATCGCCGTGGTTCAGCTGCTTTTCCTGAATCGCCTCGCCGTTCACGAACGTTCCGTTCGTGCTGCCCAGATCGACGATCCAGAATTCCTGACCACGCCGCTCGAGGCGAGCGTGGTGGCCGCTTGTCGCGGGATCCCGCAGGATCACATCGTTGTCCGGCGATCGACCGAGACGCACGGCGTGATCGCTTGCACGATGCGTGTGTCCGGCGTCCGGTCCTGCCTCGAAGGCAAGCTCGCCCTGAGGTCCCGCCGCAACCCCGGCGGGAGCCGTCGGCGGACTCGTTTGGATGGCCATCGTCTCCGCAACCGGTGGAACGACCGGCGGCGCCTGCCATGCGGGCATGAGTGTGGTCGGCTCGTGATCCATGGCCACGCCGGGCGGGCTGATCATCGTCTCGGCGACGTCAGCCATCTTTGGCGGACTTGGCGCTGCGGGTTCAGCAACCGGTGGCGCAGGCATCGCGCTTGCGGCCGCACCTGCGGCCAGGTCGGCATCAGTCGTGCCGGCGGACGCGGCGTGCTCAGGCGCGGTCCAGGATGGAGCTGACGGTGCCGGAGCGTTCCATGGCGGCGGCGCGGATGAAGGGACGCTCGGCTTGGCGGTTTCGGCCGGCGCGGCGGGAGCGCCCCACGCGGGTGGCGGAGCGGGCGGCGCACCCCAAGATGGAGCCGGCGCCGCAGCCGGAGGTGGCTCAGGGGCGGCAGGAGCAGCGCCCCATGCCGGCGGAGGTGCGGCCGGCGCGCCCCACGAGGGCGCAGCCGGGGCGGCCGGTTCCTCGGTCTTTGGAATGTCCCATCCGCCTGGCGACGGCTCGCCCCACGAAGGTGCGACCGTGGGCGGCGCGGATGATTCAGCTGCCGAGGGTGCGCCCCAGTCGATGGACGCAGGGGCAGCCGGCGGAGCGGAGGCGGCGGCGGCCGGTGGCGGCACGTCCCACGAAGCGGCTGCCGGAGGATTCCACGATGGAGCCGATGGCGCGACGGGCTTCTCAGGCTCAGTCGCGGCGGGTGAGGGCCTTCCCCACGCCGGAGGGGGCGCAGCCGGCGCTCCCCAACCTCCAGCTTGTGGCGCGGGCTCTGCGGGAGGCGCCGCAGGCGCGGATGGCGAAGCCGCTGGTGCAGCGGCTGCACCGGAGCCCCATGTCGGCGCTCCTCCGGCGGGCGGCGCGGACGACGGCGATCCCCACGTCGGAGCGCCGGCAGCCGGCGGCGCACCCCACGAAGACGCCGCCGGCGCGGCGGACGGCGCGGCCGGAGCGCCCCACGCGGGTGCGGGAGAAGGTGAAGAAGAGACCGCTGGCGACGCGGGCGCGCCCCACGTCCCTTGGGCTCCCGGTCTCGCGGGAGATGGCGCACCCCAACCGCCACCACCGGGCGGAGCCACCAACGTCGGTGCCACGCCGGCCGGTGCTCTTGTCTGCGCCGGCGGAGCCCACGTGGCGGCGACCCCGGCCGTCTGGTTGGGCGGAGCTGCCGGCCGGACCGGCGGCGCTGACTTCTTCTTGCGGCGGCGCCGGGTTCTCAAATAAAAGAAGGCCGTGACGATGGCGACGAGGGCCAGCAACATGTAGAGCAACAGCGTCACCAGATCTGACATACGGTCGAAGGCCTCCCTTCTCGACTATCGCGGAATTTAGCGCGTGGCCTCGAGGGCCGCTTGCGCAGTGCTGAAGTATGCCATCCGTGTCAAAGGGTTCAGCCTACGCGAAGTGATCCGTTCTCGATCACCAGCCACCCCGATGCTACCCCCGGAACGTCGATGTCCGCTTCGAGCGAGTGAGCACCACTCGGGATCGGAGCTCCGGTGACCACGTGCAGCACAAGCCGGCGCCCGAGTGGCATGTCGAGCCGCTTCGGCAGCGGCGCAAGCCCGGCGCTGGTCTCGATCTGGATCCGATGCCCGGTGACCGTGACGCCGTCGAGCCGGAGGCCACCGACGCCGACGAGAACCGCGGGGCGTGTGCGATTCTCCAGCGTGAAGCTCAGCCCCTGCTCTTCGGAGCGCAGGCTCTGCAGGTCGGCGATTCGTTCCGCCAGATAGAGTGGGATCTCCGGCCTCGGCCGGTCGGCGGTGGTGGTCGACGTGACATCGAAGGTCAGCTCGGCGCGATCGACTTCCCGGCCACCGATGCTGAGCGCGGCTTCGAATCGATAGCGTCCTTGAGCCGCCAGCGGCAGGCTGAGCGTCGTGGCGCTCACAGCGGGCTCGAACGCGGTCGGCACCTCGACCTCCACGGTGCCCGCATACGACTTCTTCTGCATCGCGTCACGTACGCGATCAAACCCTCGCGTCCCGGCCGCACGTTCACGGGCCAGCGACCAGCGCACGGTGCCTCGACCTGAAACCTCACGGTCGTCGTTGACGACCACGAGCCTGGCCGCAAAAGGAACCTGCGGGTTTTGCAAAAAGCCGAAGGGTCGAGCAGCCGAAAACGCCAGCGGCTCGATGATGAGCCTGGTCGGTTTGAAGGCTTCCGTCAAAGCCTTCAAAGCAGCCTTCGGTTTGCGGGCTCCATCCACCAATCCAAAACCGATTCCCGGGAATGGATCGACCAGGTGGTACGCGAACGCGCCCCAGCATGACTCGAACTTCCTCGTCCGCAGATGCTCCGCTGCAAAGCGGATCAGCTCGGCTTGATACGACTGCGAGGCGTCGATATACGACTCGAGGCTGTGATGTGCCGATGGCAAACCGGCGCCGCGCTCAGCCCAATTGATCGGTTGAAATCCCCCGTGGCGCCACGAGGGCTCGTCATCAGCGACGGGCCAGCGGCGGCCTAGCTGCTGCCAAGCCGGCGAGTCGGCATTCGGCAGTGACTGGGCGCCGAAAGCGGTCACCATCATCGGTTCGACGTGGCCGATATCGGACCAGGAGCCGCTCGACCAACCCATCATCAGGTGCAGATCGACATCGCCCGAGGCGGCCACGGCGGGGCGGGTCGGATCCAACCGTTCGAATGCGGCTTTCAAGTCTTGATCGACAGAGTGGTTCTGCCGGACGGCGTGCACATCGCCCAGGTCGAAATTCGAGGCGAGCCACGGCGGATCGTCGTGGGCGATCCAGAGTGCAATCGACGGATGGTTTTGCAGCATCGCGATCATCTCGGCCTGCTGCTGACGCGCCGAGGTCTCGAAGAATTTCGCTTCGTCGGCGCGCGAGTGATAGACGTATGTGCCGGTGAGCGGGAGGTCCTGAAGGACCATGATTCCGGCCTCGTCGGCCAGTCTGTAAAAGCTCGACGGCAGCACGTTCGCGACCACGCGCAGCGCGTCGACGTTCGCGCTCTTGGCCGTCGCGATGTCGGCCGCCAGCAATTCTTCATTCAGCTCGTCGAGCCTGTACGCCGGTGCGTAGCAGGCGCCTCGAAAGAACAAAGGTCGACCGTTGACCGAGAAGCTCCAGCGGCGGGGTCCGATGTCCCAGTTGAGCTCGCGAAACGCGAACGCATCCTCGACTTTCGATGATTCGATCCCGTCGGTCGTGCGCGCCGTCAGCTCGATGCGATAAAGATGCTGGTCGCCGAGTCGCCACGGCTGCCATCGCTTGGCGCCAGGAAACGCAAGCCGCATGTTGACCGTTTGCTCCATACCTCCGCCGAGATGCAGCTCCCGCCGCAATCGCAGGGCGTCACGTCCGGGTACTGGGACGGCGAGCTCGACTTCGCCATCCATCTGTCTTCCGTCGAGGTTGCGCACGCGGGCTTCGACCTCGAGGCGGCCATCTCCGCCCTCGAACGTGGGATTGACGCGCAGCCAGTCGACTGCGATCGGCCCGATGTACTCGAGCTCCACCGGGCGCCACAAGCCGATCGGAACTTCGAGCTCATATGGCTCGGGCAAGCTCGAGTAGGCCGAGGCGGGGTAAGGCTTCAAATCGCCGTCGTTGAACCAGCCCATGATGTGGCGCTTCTTCTCCGTTTGGGGTTCGACCGCCGACTCGCAGCAGATGACGAGCAGGTTCTCCGGCTTGAGGTAAGGCGTCAGGTCGAAACCAAAAGGAGCGAAGTATCCGTAGTGCGCGCCGAGCAAGCGGCCGTTGAGCCACACGTTGGTGGCGAGAAACGCGCCGCCGATCCGCAGCATCACCCGACCTGAGTGATCAGGACGGGGAAACTCGGTTCGATACCAGATCGACTGATTGCCTTGGCGCGCGGAAAGTTGGCGGGGAACTTCGACCGGCTTCCATCCCGAGCCGCGGCCGATGGTCAAGCGCTCGGCCTCGCCTTCACCCAGCGGCATCCACAACGCTTCCCATCCGCCGAGCTCACGCCGGCCGGCTGCTCGCTGGGGGAGCGGCATGAAGATCGATTCGCTCATCGAGTGTTCACGAATGCGCCGTCAGCCGTGGCGCAGATGAGTGCCGGGCGATCCATCAGACGCACGAACGATTCAGCATGACTCCGGTCGACGAGGGCGAGGATGCTGCCGCCGAATCCCGCGCCCATGATGCGTGCTCCGTAACAGCCCTCGATGGAATCGGCTTGCTCGACCAGAGAATCGACGTTAGGCGTCGAGACTTCGAAATCGTCGCGCAGGCTGCGATGAGAGTCTTTGATCAACTGGCCCATCTTCGCGAATTGGTTTTCTCGCATGGCCTCCACGAATGAGTGGACGCGCGCGATCTCTGAATCGACGTGCCGGCGGCGCTTCGGGTCGCCGGCCTCAGCTTCGCGCCGGCGCTGGTTGTAAGGCGTGTTCGCAAGCGAACGATGTTCGCCGGAATCGATGACCGCGATCGCGATCTGATCAGGGAAGGGAACCACTTCGTAATCGAGAGTCGCACAGTCGATGAGCAGTGCATGACCACGCCGCCCCAATGCCGATGCAAATTGGTCCATCACCCCGACCTGCACTCCGGTCGCCTTCTGCTCCGCACGCTGGCAGGCGAGCGCGGCCTGCTTGCCGTCCATGTCCGGCTTCAAACCCGACGCAACCGCAACCAGGAGCGCAGCCGATGAGCTGATGCCCGCCTTGGGCGGAACGTCAGATCGAACGGTGACGGCTTGCGGCGTGGTCCCGAGCTCTTCGCCGATCGCGCGCACGTAGGCCGTTCCCCCCTCGACGTCGCTGTCCACCGACCATTGTTGCGAACGCCGCCCCCAGACTTCGGTGTAGCGGTCGACGGCCGCCGGGAGCACCACGCCCCCCAGATAGTCCACGTGCTCTCCGATCAGATTCACCCGACCCGGAGCCTTGCCTTTCCAGAGATTTGAATCAGAGGGCACGCAGCTCCGCCGCCGTGTCTTCCGCGCGGGCATCGAGGATGAACGCGCCCGCGCCCAGCTCCGAACCAGCCAGGTACTTCAGCTTGTCGCGCGTGCGGTTTGGCGGATAGAACTCGATGTGGAAGTGATGATGCCGGTGCCCTCGCCCCGGCGGCCTTTGATGCATGGCCATCACATAAGGAAGCGGGCGCTGGAAAAGCCGGTCGTATTTCATCAGCAGCTCTTTCAGGTTGACCGCGAACGACTGGTCGTCGTCCGCCTCGAGGTCGAGCAGGCTGCCGCGATGGTTGACCGGAGCGAGGTGAACCTCGTAGGGCCAACGAGCGAACGGCGGCACGAAGGCGATCCATCTCTCGTCCCGGATC
>DATLKH010000338.1:0-7823 GCA_035538475.1 Candidatus Dormiibacterota bacterium
CCTCCAACGCGGCGGGCGCGGGCTCGGGGCGAATGTCGGCGACTTTGAGCACCGACCACCATCTGGTCCGCCGCATCATTCGACACTCGTTGGCGACGATGGACAGGAACCAGGGGGCAAAGGAGTCGACGTCGCCGCGCAGGCTCCGGAGCTTGCGCCAAGCTTTGACGGATGCTTCTTGGACAGCGTCTTCGGCGGCTGCCCTGTCGGCCAGCATCACCGCCGCCAGCCGGAAGGCGCGGTCGAGAACCGGATCGACGAGAGCGGCAAACGAGTCTGCGTCCCCGCCTCGGGCACGCGTCATGACCTCCGATCGCCGGTCCATCACTGCGAGCGACATCTTCCGCTGGTTAGATGCGCAAGACGGCAGTTTGGTTACACATCGATGAGTTCAAGCCGGCGCGATCGTCGATGTAATTGGAGGTGGCGATGGAAGCGAAGAATCTCGACATCTACGGACATGAGCCAATAGCTTGGGACCGAGTTCTACAGCAGCTGGAGCGAACGGACTACAAGGCTACTCACTGGTTGGCTACCACAGGCCCGGATGGGCGACCGCACGTCGCCGGCGTCGGTGCGATGTGGGACGGGGGGAAGTTCTACGTCGTCAGCGGGCCCAAGACCCGCAAGAGCATGAACCTCGCGAGGGACGACCGCTGCACGATCGCAGTTTCCATGCCCGACGTAGACCTCGTGGTGGAGGGAAAGGCGACGATGGTGAGAGACGCGGCTACCCTCGATCGTCTGGCCAAGCGATATGCGGCTCAGGGCTGGCCGGCGGAAGCGCGCGATGGTGCGATCACGGCACCGTACAGCGCTCCGAGTGCAGGGCCGGGCCCGTGGAACCTATACGAATTCACTCCCGAAACGGCGACCGCCGTGGCCACCGAAGAGCCACACGGGGCCACCCGTTGGCGGTTGCGCCAATAACGGCTTTGAGGTTTGGCTAGCATCGCGAGGATCTGGATCCAATCGATGAGAACAATCCGTGGATTCGCTATCGGAGGCATCGCCCTGATCGTCGTGTACTTCATATTCCGGGCGATCGCCTCCAACTGTGCCGGAGCCGCATGTGACGCCTACATCCCGGTGTCGGCTTTGATCCCGCTTCTCATTTTTCTCGCAGTTGCGATCGCCGGTGCGCTTGCGACCGCTTTCGCGGGCCGAGGCAGCACTTGGTTTGCCGCACTGCTCGCTTTGACAATCGTGGGGGTCATTGGTCCGGTCGCTGCGCTGTTGATCTTGACGGACAGCCCGGACGCCTTCGTCGCGGTCGCAACGGTCATCGAGCTGCTGGTGGCCTCCACCGTGCTGGCTTACAGCTTTCTCGTGCCGCGAGCCGCCGGCAACAGCCCGGCCCGTCCGCTGGACCGGGGTTAGATCGACACCGCCTCGTCGACTTGCAGCGTTCCTCCGCGCGCGACGAAAGGATGCGACTTGAGGATCGCGACCGCCTCGTCGAGGCTTGGTGCTTCGATCACCGAGTACCCGCCGATTTCCACCCTGGGGTGTGGGTGGCCGTTCGCAACCTGCGTCGCCGTCTGTAGCGGGGCGCCGGGATCGACGACTGCCTTGCCGGCTTTATCGAGCCACTGACCGAACGCCGCCTTTACCTGCTCCGCCTGCTCCGGAGTCGCCGGCCTGCCGCCGCCGAAATAAGTGACGAGAAACTTGCTCATTCTTTGTCCTCCGATGCGACGCACTGCGGTCGCGTCCTTCGAAGACTAGGCAGCCTCTTCGGCTCAGAGGTTGTCGGTAACGCTCGAAGACTTAGCCGAACCGCTCACAGTGCACGCGAAATTTGCCGGCGCGTCGCGCCCCGACTAGCATGGCCATCGTGAAGGCGCTGACGAACTTCTCCCCCGACGACGGCCTTACGCAGGCCCTTCTGCGCTTGACCGTGACGAGCACCGTGTATTGCCTGTCCGACATGACGAGACCCTGGGGCTTCCGGGTCGCTCGACGCGATGGACCGGCGTTCCACCTTCTGACCTCAGGCAGTGCATGGCTCGAGGTCGAGGGAAGCCGCGAAGGTGTCGCGCTTCAAGCGGGCGATCTGGTCATCCTGCCTCGCGGCGACGGTCACCAGGTTCGGGACAGCCGGCACGGGCCGATCCTATGGCTCGACGACATCCTTGCCCGGACCCCTCCGGTCTACGGGCGGCTGCGTCACGGGGGCGGCGGTGAGCGTGCCGAGCTGGTCTGTGGTGGATTTGCCGTCGACCAGTTGACCGCGCTTCCTTTGCTCCAGGCTTTGCCGCGCGTCATCCATCTGAAAGGCCACGATGGCGCGGCGCCAGAGTGGCTTTCCGGATTGATCCGCATGATCGCGCTCGAAACCTCAACTGGCGGTCCTGGTGCTGAGGCCGTGGTCACGAGGCTGACCGATGCGCTGCTCGCTCAAGCGCTTCGCCACCATCTGCTCGAAACGGATCAGGCCGACTCGGCTCCGATCGCAGACACTCAGATCGCGCGCGCACTGCGCTTGATGCGGGATCGGCCCGACGAGCAATGGTCGGTGCCTAGACTGGCCTCCACAGTCGGCCTGTCGCGAGCGGCTTTCGCGCGTCGGTTCCAGGCCGCGATGGGCGAGGCTCCGATGCGCAGCCTCACTCGCTATCGCATGGATCGGGCCGCCACGTTTCTGCGCACCAGCAACGCGGGTCTGCGGGAGATCGCGCGCCGCACGGGCTATGAATCGGAGGTCTCGATCAGCAAGGCTTTTCGGCGCCATTTCGGCACCTCGCCAGGAGCCTACCGCAGCGCTGCGGGCAGCAACCGATAAGCATGGTCTCGTTCAGCGTCGGGTTCCTGCTGACCTCGTTCATTGTCGTCGTGACGCCAGGAACTGGAGTTCTGTATACCCTCGCGACGGCGCTGGCACGTGGTTATCGAGCGAGCGTGGTCGCGGCATTTGGATGCACGCTTGGAATCGTCCCGCACCTGGTCGCGGCAATGATCGGACTCGCTGCCATTCTCAATGCGAGCGCACTCGCCTTCCAGACCATCAAGTACCTCGGGGTCGCCTACCTCCTCTATCTCGCGTGGAGCACGCTGCGGGAGCAGGGTGCGCTTCAGGTTTCACGAGAGACGAATCCCCGCTCGGCGGGTCGCGTGATTCTGATGGCCGTGCTGCTGAATCTGCTCAATCCGAAGTTGACGATCTTCTTCTTCGCGTTCCTTCCACAGTTCATCTCCACCCACGATGCGAATCCGTTGAGCCAGATGCTGTCCCTGTCCGCGGTCTTCATGGCGATGACGTTCGTCGTGTTCGTGGGCTATGGCTTCCTGGCCTCGCGCGTTCGCGATCACGTGATTTCGCGCCCACGTGTGATGACCTGGATGCGGCGCACATTCGCGGGTGCGTTCGTCGCGCTTGCGGCTCGACTCGCACTGGTCGAGCGCTGATGCCATCGTGAAGCCAGATTCGCAACAGATCGATGCCAAGATCGAATCGCTACGTGATTGGCGAGGCAAAAGACTGTCGCAGCTGCGTTCCTTGATCAAGAAAGCCGACGCGCATGTCGTCGAAGAAGTGAAGTGGAAGAAGCCCAGTAATCCGACGGGTGTACCGGTCTGGTCTCATGACGGAATCATCTGCATCGGCGAACCGCTGAAGAACGCGGTGAGGCTGACCTTCCCGAAAGGCGCATCGATAAAGGATCCGAAGAAGCTCTTCAACGCAAGACTGGACAGCAACTCGGTTCGCGCGATCGACTTCCACGAAGATGAGGCCGTGGACGAGGCGGCGGTGAGGTCGCTCATTCTCGAAGCGGTGCGGTTGAACGTGTCGAAAGCGAACAAGTAAGCCGGCTGAGCCGGCAGGGCAAACCGCCCTGCCGGCTCGTGGGTTCAGGCTACCGGCGTCCCCGCCAGGTAGGCGGACTCTGAAACGATCGCGCACAGGAAGACGAGTCCCGTGTCGACCTCTTGGATTTCTCCAGAGCCCTTGGCCGAGTCGAGTTGAGCCACCGTTGTGATGTGGGTCACCGCCCCATTCGATGTGAACAGTTCGACATAGACGTGCCACGGAGCGTTGAAGGCGCCTGATCCGTGCCCGCCGACCAGATGGTCGTGTCCCGGGATCAGCAGGCTGTTCGTGCCGTACACGCCGGGCTGCGTGCTCACTGCGATCCCGGCGATCGGCCCGTCGTGGTCAGGGCAGTTGCCAGGCACGCCCATGCAGTTGAAGGTTCCGGGTGTGTTGGGCGGATAGACGACCAGGTAAAGAGGCGCCACGGCGTGCGGGTTGACTTTCTGGATCACGTTGGTCGGCCCCAGCGGAGCAAGGTGGTTGGGAGTCTGCAGATAGACGATGCTTCCGTCGACGTCGTTGTAAGCGGGCTCAACTGTGACGTTGCCGTGCTCGCGTTCACCGCTCGGCAGCGATCCGGCCAACGCGTTCGAGGGCGCAAAGATCGCCAAGATTCCCAGCACGCCTGCGAGAACCGTTCGGTTGCCTTTCAAAAGGTTGAACATCTCGCCACCCTCACTTGTAGAAGTAGGGGTCGAGCACGCGCACCGGTGTGATCGTGTCGGCCGGCAGCTGGTTCAGCTTCGCCGCTTTGCGAATCGCTTCTGGGCTCGGTGCGTCGTAGATACAGAACGTCTTCTTGTGATCTTCAGTGACGTACGAATGCACCCACGTGACGCCCAGCTCCGCATTCGTGCCGACTACTGACATGCAGGCTTGTGCGCCCTGATCGGTCATCGGAATTTCTAGACCATCCGGAAACGTGCGCTCCACCATGAACCTGGCCATTGATCGATCCTCCTAGCGATGTGATGCCGACCAAGCTATGCCTCGTGCTTGGTCCTGCCATCGGCGAGAAGGCTCATTCGATGCTCAGTTCTGGTGCTCATTTCGAGCCAGCCACGTCGCGACCTGAACGCGGGAGTCGAAGCCGAGCTTGTCCAAGATGTGGTGCACATGGTTGTCGATCGTCCGCTCGGACAGGTAAAGGCGGCCGGCGATTTCACGATTGCTCAGCCCCCGGGCCAAGAGCTGCGCGACCTCGCGTTCCCGCCGGCTTAGTGCGATCGTCGCGGTCACAGGCTCGATCTCCGATACAGGTCGCGTGGGTCCGGCTGCAAAAAGGCTCCACGATCCGGGAACACCAGCGAACTCTCGGATTCCGCGGTCGGTGAACTCCAATCCAGATCCGACGACGAGATCCTTGACGGTGCCAGAGACGAGAACTTCGCCCGGCTGTGCGGCCGACATCACGCTCGACGCGACCTGGAGCGCAACGCCTCGCGGCCGGCCGCCACTGATCTCGCACTCGCCGGCGTGGATGCCGGCCTGAATGCGCAGACCCAGATCGAGGAGTTGGTCGCGCACCGCAATGGCGCATCGGATCGCTCGCGCGGTGCCGTCGAAAACCGCCGTGATCCCGTTTTCATCTGCATCGATCTCGCGACCCGCGAAGCGTTCGAGCTCTTTTCGAACCACGGAGTGATGGCGGTCGACGAGCTGATTCCACTGCTTGTCGCCGAGCCAGACTGCGTGCGCACCGGCCTGCGTAACTTTCGTCCGCAGCACCGTGGCGAGCATGGTGTTCGGCGATGGAACGGTCCGGGCCCCAGTCAAGAATTCCTGGATCTCGCCGAGGACGAGGTCGGCGTCACCGAAATAGGGCCAGTGATCGATCGAATCAAGCTCGAGCAAACGGGCGCCAGGGATGTGCTCGGCGAAATAGTGGCCGGCCTGTATCGGAGCCACACGATCGCCTGTCGCGTGAATGATGAGTGCCGGAACCCGGATCGCCGGCAGGATGTGGCGGATATCGATCAGGTTGTTCATCCGCAGCAGCTCGACCGCGTCGCCCGGGCTGGCGCTCATCTGCGTGAAAGTGGCCCACCATCTCGCCACCTGGGGGTTGTCGAGCTGAGTCGGCGCATAGCGCTCCATGCTGATGACGGTGCCCCAGGAGTTCCTCGCAACCACGAGCCTCTTGGTCATGTCGTCCTCGGTGATTCCCCATGGATAGCCGGGCCGGCGCAGCGCGGACGGATAGCTGCCGTCGATGATCAGAGCCGCGGTCCGCTCCGGATACGTAGCCGCGAACAGCGCCGACATCACACCGCCTTCCGAGATGCCCATCAAAGCCGTCTTCTTGGAGCCGACCGCATCCAGCACCGCCCGCACATCGTCCATGCGCTGCTCCAGCGTGGGCAGGGGGTGCACCCGGTCGGACATACCGCATCCCCGCTTGTCGAAGAGGATCAGGCGCGAGAACGAGGCGAGACGGTTGAGGAACGACGCCATCGCCGGCAGCTCCCAGACGTACGCCAGATGCGAGACCCAGCCGAGCACCAGGATGAGGTCGATCGGGCCGTCGCCGACCACCTGGTACGCGATGTTGACATCGCCGCTCCGGGCGTACTTCGCACCCGTGAACACTTGCGTCAGGCCAGTCTAAAACCCTCGTGGCGGGCGAAAACGCCCCCGCCACGTTCAGCCGCTGTATGCGGCCGCGACCGACCTCGGCACGACCATGCGCCAGGCGTCCTCGACGAGCTCTCGCATCTCTTGCGGCTCGAGCGCGTCCAGGCGGGCGAGTACCCAGTGGTAGCGCATGTCGGCGGGTTCTGGATGAAGGAACTTCTCGGTGAGCCCCCGATCAGCCAGTCACGCTGCTCCTTGGGAAAAGCAAAGCCCATCAAAGTCTGGTCGCGCGAGAAAGAGAGGTAGACGATCCGGCCCACGCGAAACTTGACCCGTCCGCGAACCAAAACCTCGTAGCTGCGGGGGAGCCTTTCGGCCACCGCACGGACGTCAGCGACCGTCACCACAAGAGTGGATTCTGAGGGTCCACGGTCGATCGAGTGAACCGAGCGCGTCCCGCGTTTGCACTTGCAGCACGAGGAGAAGATGACATGAGCAGGGCGGTCGTTCGAAAGGTGTTCGTCACGGGTTTGGTCGTATGGGTCGTGGGTGCGGTGCTCCTCGCCTTGAACGTGAGGAGCGGCCAGGGTCAAGGGGCCACGCTTGCCGAGGCCGGCCTGATCCTTGTCGGGATCGGCGGAGTGATCGAGGTGGCTTCCTGGATCATGGCGCTGATCTCTTCCGCAATGCTCGGCCGGTGGGGCTGGTTCGCGGTGGTTTTGATCTTGGGCCTGATCGGGCTCTTGCTGATCGTCATGATCATCTACTCGTTGGTCGGGCCGTCCCAGCGTCGGGATATGCGGCGACCAGTGGTTGCGACTTAGCCCGACTGCTCTAAGCCAGCAGACCTGACGAGCGTCCGGGGCGCTCGTCAGAGCCCATTTGGGCCGCACTTCTGACTCCTTTAGCCTCTTCCGGTGCGACGGATCCTCGAGAGGCTGCTGCCCGCCAGGCTGGGCACCGGATTTCGCTGGGTGCTGGCGTCTTCGTGGACGTCGAATCTGGGCGATGGGTTTGCGCTCGCCGCCGGCCCGCTGTTGGTCGCCGCTCAAACGCGCGATCCGACCCTGGTTGCGCTCGCCACCCTCCTTCAGCGCCTGCCGTGGCTTTTGTTCGCGATTCTGGCCGGCGTGCTCGCCGACCAGAGGAATCGCGCGGCGATCGTCGCGACTGCTGACCTGCTTCGCTCCGCGCTGCTAGCGGTGCTGGCGGTCTTGATCATCACCGGCCGCGCGAACATCGGGCTCGTGCTGGCCGCGATGCTCCTCCTGGGAACCGCGGAAGTCTTCAGCAATACCGCGTCGGCAACTCTCATGCCGCTGTTGGTTCGCCGAGACGATCTGACGCTGGCCAATGCCCGCCTGCAGGCCGGCTTCGTCGCCGTTTTCCAGTTGGTCGGTCCCCCTGTGGGCGCTGCTCTGTTCGCGCTCAGCAT
>DATLKH010000339.1:0-4036 GCA_035538475.1 Candidatus Dormiibacterota bacterium
TGAGGATTGGCTCGCGCGCATCGGTGCAGCACGCGACGATGTCCGCCCCTTGAACCGCCTCCTCGAATGAGGCCACTGCGCGTGCGCGCGGGTGGTGTGCCGCAAGGTCTTGCGCGCGTTCGAAGCTGCGTGACGCGACCCGGATCTCGCTGAATTCCCGGATACGCGGAAAAGTCTCGAGATGCGACCGCCCCTGCGCACCCGCGCCGAGAATGGCCAGCACTTTCGCATCGTCCCGCGCCAGAATTCGCGCCGCGACCGCTGCGGTGCCTCCGGTGCGAATCGCGGTGATGTACGTGCCGTCCATGATCGCAAGCGGCGCGCCGTCGCGCTCGTCGAAGAGCGCGATCACCCCTTGATGCGAGGGCATACCGCGCTCGTCGTTGCCCGGAAATACGGACACGAGCTTGGTCTCGAGCGCGACGCCTGGCACGTAGCCGGGCATCGCGCCCAGCAGCCCGCGCTCGCCTGCGCGTGCCGCGTTGCGCGGCGGCACGGATGTGGCGCCAGACGAAAAGGCGACGAGCGCACGTGACAGTGCCTCCAGCATCGCGTCTATGTCGAGCAGCCGCTCGACATCTGAACGCGACAGAAACAGAAGCCGTCCCACCGCCGCGATCATAGTGGCGAGAGACTTTTGAGAGATTTTCTGCGCAATGGCAAGTTGCTGACGTTGATGCTCGGGCACTTCACCGTCGACAGCTACGCGGGCGTGATCCCCGTCCTTTATCCGTTGCTGATCGGCCGTTTCCACCTTTCGTTGGGAACAGTTGGTTTGCTGAGCCTCGCCTACAGCGGCATGGCGGCGGTCGGGCAGCCGTTCTTCGGGATCATCGCCGATCGATTCGGAACGCGCTTCACCGGTCTCGCGTTGTGTTGGACCGCTTTGACGTTCGCCCTGGTGGGCTTCATAAATACGTTTCCGCTGCTCGTGGCGGTGGCCTGCCTTTCGGGCCTGGGGTCAGCTGCCTTCCATCCACTTGGCGCGCTCGACGTTCGCGCTGTGCTGCCGGCCTGGCGGCGCAGCCTTGGCATGTCGATTTATGTGACCGCCGGCACGGTTGGCCTCGCCGCGGGACCGCTCATCGGCGTCGTGGTGTTCGGCCTCTTCATGCTGCATGGCACTGGTTTGCTGCTGATCCCCGGCGTTGTCACCGGAGCGTATTTGCTTTGGCGCATGCGCGGCGGCGTGCAGGCGGCGGCCGGCCGCGCCGGCAAGAAAGCCATCGCCGCATCGCAAGCCGTCCCTTACTTTGCGCTCGCGGCCGTGATCGGGGTGATGATGTCGCGCTCGTGGACCGTCGCCGTCTTCCAGGCTTTCACCCCAACCTGGTACAGGCAGCTGGGATACGGCCCCGCCTTTTACGGTCCGCTCGCGACCACGCTGGTCCTGGCCAGCGCGGTCGGAACAGTGGGCTGCGGCTCGCTGGCGGACCGCTACGGGAGACGAACCGTGATTCTCGCGACGCTCGTCCTGTCGCTGCCGGCGATCTTCCTGTACACCAGGTTCCCGGGCCCGTGGGCTTTCGGCACCGCCATCCTCATGGGGTTCCTCGCCGCATCCACCGCACCACTTCTGCTCCTGATGGCGCAGCAGCTGCTGGCGGCGCGTGCCGGTCTTGCGTCAGGACTGGTCATGGGCCTGGGATTCGTGACCGGCGCCATCGGGATTCCGATCAACGGAGCGATCGCCGATGCGATCGGACTCCAGGGTTCGCTGATGACGCACATGCTGATCGTCACGGTGACGCTTGCCATCGCGTGGTTCCTGCCCCGCGAGGAAGAGATCGAGCGCCATGCCGTGAGCGCGGCGTCCGTAGCATCGGCCGAGTGCTGAACCGAAGCATCTACCAGCTTGCGGGCGGAGAAGACACATTTCGAAAATTGGTGCAGCGCTTCTACGCACGAGTTGCAGAGGATCCCATCTTGCGTCCCATCTACCCGGAGCCTGACCTGGCCGGAGCGACCGAGCGCCTGACCCTGTTCCTGATCCAGTTCTGGGGCGGGCCGGCGACGTACAGCGCGCAGCGCGGCCATCCGCGATTGCGGCTCCGCCATCAACCGTTTGCAATCGGAGGAACCGAACGCGATCGCTGGCTCGGCCACATGACAGCGGCCGTGGAGTCTTTAGATCTCGCGCCCCCCGTGCGCAAAGCGCTGCTCGACTATTTCGAGAGCGCTTCCAAGGCGATGATCAACCAGCCGGTTGGGGAGTAGGGGTCGGTTCCGGCTCCGGCTGAACCAGATCTCTCGTCACCAACGGCTCTTCTTCGAAGACGATGATCTCGCCGTTGCCCGCAGCTTTCGCACGTCGGAGCGCCGCGCGAAGCTTCGGAATCTCCGCCCTCAGCGGCTGCTCGAGCCAGTCAAAGGCGATCACGCGCTCGTTGACTTCCCAGAACAGTCCGTTTTGCATCGACTCCATTCGACTCAGCGCGGAGTCGACGAAATCGGGCGGGGCGGCGGCGATGCCCTTCACCAGGACTCGCGTTATGTCCTTGTCGCTCGATGCCATCGCCCAACACGTGAGCTTGGCCACGCCTTTGAAGAGTCCGTTGAGTCCAATCGGCCTCGCGCTTGGGATTAGCTCGAGGAAGTAGCGGACGAGCAGCTGCGCGAGCCGGTACGAGACCTGACGATCACGCGCGTGCGCTTCGATGGCGAGGTCGGCGACGTCCTCCGCCGCGGCCCCGAACACGGCGGGCATCTCGGCCTCGTCGAAGTGACGTCCGTAGCGCAGCAGGTGGTCCGCGGCCTCGACCGCGAGGTCAGGCCGCCACTCGAGCGAGCCGATGGCGAAGCGCCGGTACTCGTTCATGATCGCCGAGGCAAATCGCGGCGCTGAGCGGTTGATGGACGCGCGAAGGTACGTGTTGAAGAAGCGCAGGCACGACTCGGCGACCTCGGGGTCCGTGAGCTCGATTGCTTGCACACCGATGTTTCGTGTCGCCACCGCGATCGCGTGCACGACCTGTATGCGATGCAGCGGCGTCAGGTCGACCATGTCGACAAAGCTCGACAGCACCAGATGCGTGAACCATGTGCCGGCGCGATTCACCTCGGCGATGATCTGGTCCGTCGCACCCGGCAGCTCGGCGTGGCCAACCTTGAACCACTCCGGGCTGAGCTTTCGCTTCATCGGCAAGTACTCGTTGAACACGAACTGACCCAGGACCTCGACGCTCAGGACCGCGACGGCCATGTCGCCAAGCTGAATCGAGCCGAACGCGATGTCGGTCACCTGCGCGATACAGGTCATCAATGCGCTGCGCTCACGCCGCGGCTCTCGGCTAGCCGCTGCGCGCCGCAGCTCGCGCCGGGCGGTGCGCATGATTCCCTGGACCAGCGTCTCGGCCCGCATCACGTTGAACATGTACACGACGTAGGGAAAGAGGATTGCGAAGTTGATGATCCCGAGCGCCTCGGCCACGCCCACGCTCCACATCGGGACGTAATTGGCTTTGACTTCGCCGCGAACGAGGAACGTGAAAAGAATCGAGGCCAGTGCAAATGTCAACACCAGCGCGTTGGTGGCGTTGCGCATGAAGATGCCGATGATTCGTGGCGAGTAGCGCGATGACGTGCTCTGAATGCCGAAGACCACCGCGAACATCACGATGCTGAACGTCACGCCTTCCGCGCCTCCGACCATGCCAAGAGCTCCGGCGGCGGCCGTGGGGTCGGGGCGGAAGAGGTCGCCCAGGGAGTGGTACTGGAGGGCGTCGAGGAATCCGAAGAGGATCTCCAGCATCACGGCGACCGCGACCAGGGCAAGGCCCGAGAGGACCGCCGCGGTCCAACCCACCGTCGCGGGCTGGTCCCTGTAGCGGTCGCGCACTTTCGGCTTCGAGTCCGGCACGCGCCGCAGCTTAGTGGACTGCACCGGAATTCCTGCAATGAACACCTATCTTTGGTTCGGTGATTCGGGCCATCGTCTTCGACTTCGACGGTTTGATCCTCGATACCGAGGAGCCGGTCTACCGGTCCTGGCTCGAGGTCTATGAAGCGCACGGGGAGACGCTGCCGTTCGAAAGAT
>DATLKH010000340.1:0-4288 GCA_035538475.1 Candidatus Dormiibacterota bacterium
CGTGCGCGAAGATCAGCTCGCCCTCTACGGATTCGCCTCTGCTGAGGAGCTCGATCTGTTCGAGATGCTCATACAGGTCGATGGCGTGGGGCCAAAGGTTGGACTCAACATCCTCAGTGCGGCGAGTCTCGAGGTCTTGAAGCGCGCGATCATGAGCGAGGATGCCGCTCCCATCCGACGCGCGAGCGGAGTCGGACCACGCACGGCAGCCAAGGTGATCATCGAGCTGAAGCCGCGCCTCGACGCGGTGGCCGCGCTCGAGGCGGTTCCACGCGCGGCGATCGCAGCCGGTGACGGAGCGGTGCCGAAAGCCGTCGAGACGGCGCTGCGCAATCTCGGATACTCGACACAGGAAGCGCGGGCCGGCATCGAATCGGTGGACTGGAAATCGACGCCGTCGACGCAGGAAGCCCTGGCCACGGCTTTGAAGGCCCTAGGAAGGAAATGAGCAGCAACGACAAGGTTCTCGACGCCCGAACCGACGATGAGCAGTTCGACCTCACGCTGCGCCCACGTCTTCTCGCCGAATACGTGGGCCAGGAACAGGTCCGCCAGAACCTCGGCATCCTCATCGAAGCCGCGCGCATGCGAGATGAACCGGTCGAACACGTCTTACTGTGCGGTCCGCCGGGCCTCGGCAAGACGACGCTCGCCCACATCATCGCCAACGAGTTGGGCGTGGCGATCAAGGTCAGCTCCGGTCCAGCGATCGATCATCAGGGCGCGCTCGGTTCGATCCTGCTGAATCTCAGCACCCGTGATGTTTTCTTCATCGACGAGATCCACCGCCTCAACACCGTGGTCGAGGAGTCGCTCTATCCGGCGCTCGAGGACTTCCGTTTCGATGCGGTGCTCGGGAAGGGAGTGGGGGCGAGCGCCGCAACGCTGCCGCTGCCCCATTTCACCTGCGTCGGTGCGACCACCCGACAGGGTTTGCTCAGCGGGCCGCTGCGCGATCGCTTCGGCGCGGTCTACCGCCTCGACTTCTACACGATGTCCGAGCTCGAGAAAATCGTCAGCCGCTCGGCTCGAATTCTCGACATCGACATCCACGACGCGGCCGTATCCGAGATCGCGCGCCGCGCCCGAGGAACGCCGCGCATCGCCAACCGGTTGCTCCGCCGCGTGCGCGATTACGCCCAGGTGCGTGGCGACGGCCGGGCCACTCTCGATTCGACCAAGCAAGCCTTGAGCATGCTTGAGGTCGACGCCATCGGTCTCGAGCCACTCGACCGACAATTGCTGCAGAACGTCATCCTGAAGTTCAGGGGCGGGCCTGTCGGACTCGACACGCTCGCGACCTCGCTCTCAGAGGAGCCCGAGACGATCGAAGACGTGCACGAGCCTTATCTGATCCAGATCGGATTCCTGGCCCGCACCGCTCGGGGACGGGTCGCGACCGACCTCGCGTACGAGCACCTCGGTATCACGCGCCCTCGCACGGAATCCCAGCAAACCTCTTTACTTTAGGAATCGATGGCCGACGCGGGAAGGCTGCTGCTCATCTTCGGCGTGCTTCTGGTGGTCATCGGCGGCGGGCTGATGCTGTTCGGCCGCCTCCACCTGCCCGGCGATCTGACGTTCAAGGCGGGCGGCGCGACCGTCTACGTGCCCATCGCGACCAGCATCATCCTCTCGATCCTGCTCACGCTCGTGCTGAATCTGGTGCTCCGGCAGCGATGAAGTTCCGGCCCGTACACTGCTAGTTCGCCTATGCAGTTTGTCCTCAGCTGGCCTGTCCGTCTCTTCGTCGTCGCCACCCTCATCTTTGCTCTGTTCGTGGACGGCGCGGGGTACGTCTACCGGATCGCCAACCACTACCCGCTGACCGGCAACGTGGCGGGCCTGCCGCCGAACTTCGGCAGCTGGCAGATCTTCTTCCACAAAGGCCTCGACCTGGCCGGCGGAACGCACATCGATTACCAGCTGAACAACTTCCCGGCCGGGCAGCAGAAGTGCGACGTGCAGCAGCGGACCATCCAGGTCATCAACAAGCGAGTCAACTCGCTGGGGGTGAGCGAGCCAGAGATTCGTGGCGCGGGCACGAGCTGCGACCGCATCACCGTGGATTTGGCCGGTGTCAACGCCCAGCAGGCGCAGAAGGCGATCGGCGCGGTCTCCAAGCTCGTCTATACGAAGTGGGTGCCCGACTCGAAGGTCACAGGCGGGGACTTTCCCGGCTACAAGCCGGCGCTGACCGGCCTGACTGGTGATGACATCCAGAGCGCCAACGCGGCGATCGATCAAACCGGAACCAGTTGGGTGGTGAACGTGACGTTCACGTCGCGCGGCGGTCAGGTTTTCGACAATCTCACACGCGACAACGTCGCGGCCTGTCCCGGCGATCCGAACACGAGTCTTGCCGCGAGCTGCCCAGGGCGTCATCTGGCAATCTGGCTGGACCTGACGCAGCAGGACATCGACAACTGGGAGGATCCGAGCTACGTCGCGAAGGTTTCTGCGCCATATGACCCTGGGTGTCTGGCGACTCAGATCCAGGGCACCGTATGCGGCAAGTACCTCACAGACCCCGTTACGCTGCAGGAGATCGCGGGCGGTAACGCGACGATCTCCGGCTCCTTCACCCAGAAGAGCGCGCAGGACCTTGCGGCCGGAATCAACTCGGGCTCTCTACCCGTCGACCTCGTCGCCCTTGACGTCACGCAGGTCAGCGCCACCCTCGGCGCCGAGGCGGTGAAGCTCAGCCTCGCCGCCGGCTTGCTCGGCCTCTCGATCGTGGTCCTGTTCATGATCCTGTACTACCGAGTCCCCGGTCTTCTGGCGAGCCTTGCCCTTCTCTTCTATGCGGGTGCGGTGCTCGCTCTGTTCAAGGTCATACCGGTCACTCTGACTCTGGCCGGCATCACCGGTTTCATTCTGTCGGTCGGTATGGCCGTCGACGCAAACGTCCTGATCTTCGAGAGGTTCAAGGAAGAGGTACGGGCGGGGCGCACCATCGCCGCCGCTGTAGACGCGGCCGTACGCCGCGCGTGGCCGGCGATCTGGAACTCGAACTTTTCGACGATCTGGACCTGCATAATCCTCGGCTTCATCGGGCCTTCAGCCGTGCAGGGATTCGCGCTGACGCTCGGCCTTGGTGTTGCGGTCAGCCTGGTGTCCGCGATCGTGGTGACCCACAACCTGCTCGCGATCGTCCTCATCTCCAACCGCTTCCGACACGCCGGATTGCTAGGGGTGGATCGTGTCCGAGCAGCAGTCTGACGTCGCAACCTCACCGCAGCAGAAGGCGGACATCGTCGTCGACGGTGCGGCGAAGGTCGAGCCCACTCCCGAACCGAGAGTCCGCCGGCTCAACATCATCGGACGCCGGAACTGGTTTTTCCTACTTTCGCTGCTGATCATCATCCCAGGCATCGTCTCGATGGCGACCAAAGGATTCCTGCTTGGAATCGACTTTGCAGGTGGCACGGAGTTCACGGTCACGTTCGCCAACCATCCGACCTTGGCGCAGGTCGAAGATGCGGTCAACGCCGAAAACGACAACGGGTCCGTCATCCAGACGACTGGTGGCGGCTACATACTTCGGTATCCGCCGCTAAACGCAACCCAGCAGCAGGCAGTTCAGACCGATCTCGAGAACCGGCTTGGACCGATGACGGTTCAACAGATTCTCGAGGTGGGCGGCACGATCGCCGGCGAGACTGTGCAGCGCGCGTTGCTGGCCGTCGGGATTGCTGCTGCCGGAATCCTGTTCCTGCTGGCGTTTTGGTTTCGCAACGTGCCCGGCGGTTTGCGAGCGGGTTTCCAGTTTGGTGGCTCCGCCATCGCTGCCTTGCTGCACGATGTCTTCGTCCTGACCGGAGTCTTTTCGCTGCTCGGAAAGGTGTTCGACCTGCGAATTGGTGAAATCGACGCGTTCTTTCTGACCGCGGTGTTGATGGTCGTCGGCTTCTCGGTTCACGACACGATCGTGGTGTTCGACCGGATTCGCGAGAACTTGCGGGTCAGTCAGCGGCTTTCGTTTGAGCAGGTCGTGAACCTCAGCATCATGCAGACGGCGGCGCGATCGATCATCACGAGCTTCACCGTGGTCCTGGTGCTCGCGGCGATCCTGATCGCCGGCGGTCCGACGCTGCAGGGCCTCGCTCTTGCGCTCATGATCGGCATCGTGTCGGGCACGTACAGCTCGATCTTCAACGCGGCGCCGCTGCTGGTCGTGTGGAGGAGACTGCAGCCCCTGCGCTGAAATAGGCCGCTCTGACGCCAAATCCGTGAAATGCAAGGCGTCGATTGACCAGTTTGGCGTCAAAAGGGTGAATCGAGGGAC
>DATLKH010000341.1:0-5984 GCA_035538475.1 Candidatus Dormiibacterota bacterium
CTCGCCTTTTACCCCGCGGACAACTTTCTCAACATCCTCGAGGTGCAGGGGATCCGTGCCACGGGACACGATCAGCCCTGGACGTGGCTGAGCCAGTACCAACCGTCGACCAACCTGAACATCTTGCTCAAGCTGCTCGAGCCGGATCATCGCGCGCGACCGGCTTTTGCTGCGCCTCTCGCAGCGGTCACGGAGAACCATGCCCTCGCGGTGATTTGCGTGTTCGCGCTCCTGCTTGCCGCCGTGGCCGTGGTACGAGCAGTTCGGCCTGACGTTCTCGAATAGGGCCGCGGCTGTTAAGAAAGCGGTCGCGATCTCCCGGCCTGTATCCTTGTCGGGTCGTGCGAATAGTCGTCAAGGATCCCGAAGAGTTTGAGCAGGCGCTGCGCGAGTTACGCCGCAAGGTGCAGGAGCAGGGGCTCGTGCGCGAGATGAGACGGCGTTCTCACTACGTCCCGCCCGCGGAGGCGCGCAAGATCAAAAGCCTTCGCGCCCGCCGCCGCCGCACCAGGTAAAGCGGGCTCTCGTCAGCAGCTGGGTATAATTCCGTCCGTTCGGTGACTACGGCGGAGGGGAAACACCCGTTCCCTTTCCGAACACGGAAGTTAAGCCCTCCAGCGCCGATGGTACTTTCGGGGTAACCCGAAGGGAGAGTAGGTCGTTGCCGAGCGTTTTTTTGAGTCCCGCCGACCTTTTAAGGGGAGCGGGACTCGAATCTTTTCAGGCGCCTTCGCGCACCGTCGGCTCCCGCTCGATGAGGCTGTCGGCGTGCAGCGTCGGCAAGAGGAGGTAGCACCGGGCTGCCAGCAGGATCAGCAGCCCGAGGAGCGCCACGAGCACGTCGAGCACGACCTGGCCGACTCTCGCATGGAAGAGCACGATGAGGATCGCCTCAGCGACCACACCCAGCACGAGGATCGGAATGAACACACGATCGTGCACCGCCATGAAGAACTGAACCAGCAGGTTGTCGAGTGACAATGCGAGCCCAATCACCCCGACCGGGAACACGAGAGGAATGGCGTCCTTGAAGCTCGGGCCGAAGAGAATCCCAACGACCAGGCCGGGCACGATCGCGAAGACGAGCAGAGCGCCGGCACCTAGTGCGGTCAGGATCCCGGACGAGTAGAGGAGGATCCGCCCGGGATGCTGCTCTTTGGCCACCGCCTCCACGACGCGCGGAAACAGGACCTGGCTGACGCTGAGCGTCAGGAAGTAAAGGATGGTGCCGATCTTGTTCTATCCTCCGTAGATCCCGGCGTCGTGGCTCGTCAGGTAGTGCTTGGCCAGGATGACGTCCTGGTTGTAGAGGATCTGCACCCCGATGATCCCAACCGCAGCGGTGAGGGAGAAGCCTGCCATCACTCGCAAGCGGACGCGCTTTTCGTTGCTGAGCAGATGATCTCGAAGTGAATAGATGCCGAGACAAAAGACGACGACGAGGCCGATGAAGACCGCGAGCATCGCTCCCGAGACTGCATAGCCGGCCTTCAGCAGCAGAAACACAAATGTGGTTCGCACGATCAGCTCGAGAGAGAGGTTGAGTGACAAGGGTGTGAACCGCTGTATGCCCTGCAAGATGCCACGTGGAATCGCCACCTGCCAGATCAACGCAATCGAAAACGCAAGAATCAAAACCGGAAGCGCCGAACCCAGATGCACGTACGAGGCGATCGGTCTCGCCAGCAATGTCGTGAAGAGGATGAGTAGCAAACACGGGATCGCGATCAGGCGCGTCGTCCGCTTGAGAAGTGAACGAACTCCCGCATCGCCCTGCGCGGAGAGCATCGCCGAGTAACGGGCGAGGACGGCGATGATGATCAGCGCAGGGCCTGTGCCCACCGCGTAAACGGCGATCAGGGTGGCGACCTCGCCGTACACCGAAGGCCCAAGCGCTCGACCGGCGATGGCGTGGTAGACGAAGCCGCCGACGCCCGCGACGAGGCCGCCGGCGAAAAGAATCAGGTTCTGCCGGACCAACCGGTTCTGCCGGATCTGGGCCAGGCGCTGGCGAAGATCCAGGCGCATCCCGGTCTGCACTTCCCCCGAATTGTAGGGACCAGTTCCGCATAATTCTTGGCCGATGCCAGAAGCGTCCAAGCCCCTCGTCTCAGCACTGGTCGTGAGCCGCAATGCCAAGGACCAGCTGCTTCAATGCCTTCAGGCGTTCTTCAGCAGCGCCGAGATTCCAGTTGAGGCGATCGTCGTCGACAACGACTCATCCGACGGATCGCCCGCCGCCGTGACGGATGAGTTCCCACAGTCGACGGTGCTGGTCCAATCGAAAAATCTCGGTTACGGACGAGCGGCCAACATCGGACTCGAGCGCTGTCAGGGCCGGTTCATCCTGCTCTTGAGTCCTGAAGTCACTGTCGATCCCCAATGCGTCGGCAAGCTCTCCGACCTGCTGCTCACACGACCCGACGCCGGCGCGGTGGGACCGCGGCTTCTTCTTCCAAACGGGCGCATCGATCCGGACGCCCGCCGTGCGTTTCCGATTCCAAGCACGCTGTTCTATCAGACGGTGGGGCTCAACCGGCTGTTTCCAAAGAGTCCTCGTTTCGGGCGCGCCAACATGGGCCACGTGCCGGAATCAGAGGTTCACGAGATGGATGCAGGAACCGCCGCCTGCCTGATGCTACGCGCCTCGGCGCTGGATCGCGTGGGCTTCTTCGACCCGCGCTACTTCATGTTCGGCGAGGACCTCGATCTCTGCTATCGCTTGAAGCTGGGCGGATGGAAGATCTTCTACATGCCCACCGCCAAGGCGAGCCGCAAGCCGCGGCCCACGCCGCCGGAGCGCAAGCGACAGACGGCTTATGAGAAGCACAGAGCGATGTGGACGTATCACTACAAGCACCATTCGGAAGACATCTCAGCGTTCGGCAACGGTCTGGTTTGGGCACAGATCTGGGGCCACTACGTCGCGGACCGGCTGCGCGACTCGCTGAAACGCGACGGTCAGGGGACCCCCGCGAGATAGCCGATGTACCACCAGATCGCTCGCAACAAGCGCAACAGCGTGATCGTGATCATCGGTTTCTTGCTCGTGTGGCTGCTGGCAGGCGCGATCCTCGGCTTGATCGCCTACGGCGGCAATGGCGCGATCGCGGGCGCTCTGGTCCTCGGCATTCTCGGCGTGCTGGCCGCCTTGTGGTCCTACTACCTCGGATCGTCCACAGTGCTGGCGGCGGTCGGTGCTCAAGAAGCTGATCCCCGCCAGTACCAACAGCTCTACAACATCGTGCAGACGCTGGCCATCGGCGACGGGCTGCCGGTGCCCAAGGTTTACGTCATGAACGACCCGAGTCCAAACGCCTTCGCCACCGGACGCGATCCCAATCACGCAAGCGTCACGGTCACGACCGGCCTGCTGCAGATGATGAACCGTCAGGAACTCGAAGGAGTCCTGGCCCATGAGATGAGCCACGTCAAGAATTTCGACGTGCGCTTGCTGCTCGTCGTGACGACCATGATCGGCCTGGCCGCGATCATCGCCTCGATGTATTGGAACAGCGCGTGGCGGTTTCGCACGCGCGACGAGCGCGCTGTTCTGTTTGTTTTCGCGATCGGAATCATCTTCACCTTGATCGCGACGATCATCGGTCCGCTGATGCAGCTGGCCCTGTCGCGTCAGCGCGAATCATTGGCCGACGTGAGCGGGGTGGAGCTGACCCGCGATCCGCAAGGCTTGATCAATGCGCTGAAGAAAATTGCGCAGAACGATCAGCCGCCACAGAAGTTCAACCACGCGGTGGCCGCGATGATGATCGACAACCCGACCGAGCATCACGGTTCGTTTTTCAACCACCTCTTCGATACGCATCCGCCCATCGAGGAACGGATCGCCGCGCTGGAGAAGATCGCAAGCGTCCAGCAAACCTGACGTTCTCTAGAACCATGCACCGGAGCCACGTCTCGCCGCTCCTCGCCAAGCTGCTGCATGTCCGCAGGAACGAGCTCGGCCGCACCCTCCAGGTCGCAGGCTTCGCGATCGTGGTCGGGTGGGCGATGTACACCGCATTCAACGCGACGCAATCGATATTCCTGAACAAGGCCGGCCCCCACGCGTATCCGTTGTTCTTCATCGTGCTCGCCCTGACCGTCTGGCCGATGGTCGCGGCGCAGGGAGCGCTGACACGCCGGTTCGGCGTCGCCAGGGCGTTTCGCCTCAACCTCGGGACAAACGCTTTGGCGGCCATTGCAATCTTCATTGCGTACGCGATGCGCGAAGACGCGACCACAGCTTTCGCCGCGTACGTCGTCTACTCGGTTGCCTTCGAGCTCGTGATGCTCAATTTCTGGAGCTTCGTCACGCAGCACTTCAACGTGCTCGAGGGCAAGCGCATCTTCCCGGTGATCGCCGCGGGCTCGAGCGTCGGGTACATCCTCGCCGGCCTGACCACCACGATCGTGGCCGTTTATGCGACCGAACCGCTCCTATTCGTGTGGGCGTTCGGAACGATCGCCGCCTTGATGATTTCCTTCGGTCTCGAAAAGACTCTCTTCCGTCCCGCTTTTGTTGATGAAGCCGACCACCTGCTCGTGCAGCACGAGGCAGAGCGCGCGGCTCGCGGCGTGCGCTCAGTTCTGGCCGGCGCGATCTCATACCTAACGGGCAGCAGCTTGGTGCTGGCCATCGTTCTGCTCGCCCTTGTGCTGCAGGTCGCCGGCCGGATTGGGGATTACGTGGTCGCGGTCGTCTTCGTGGACGCGACGCGAAACAACTTGCAGGCCCTGACCATCCTGATCGGCAACGCCTGGCTGGCGAGCTACGTCGTGCAGCTGGCGGTGAGTTTGTTCGTCGCGCCCTGGGTGCTTTCGCGATTGGGCATGAAGAACGCAATTGTCGTCCTCCCAGCATTCACCGTCCTCGGTTTCATCGCGGTTGCTGTGAATCCCGTGCTCGCGACCGCTCTGTTTCTTTTCATCGTGCGCAATGGACTTCAGACCGGACTGGACGATCCGGCGCAGAACGTGATCGGTGGTGCGCTGCCCGCGCAGGTCACACCAAAGCTGAAGTTCTTGCTCGACAACGCGGTGCTGCCCGGCGCGGCTGTGGTCACAGGCGCTGGATTGCTCCTCTTTCAACCGGCGATCGCGGCGAACCTCAGGGTCCTGGCCGTTGCCGGTGTCGTCATCGCCGCAGGTCTCGTCGCTGTGGCGTGGCGAGTCCGGCGTGTCTATGTGCAGGCGATTTACGAGCGCTTGCGGACGCATGCGGTCAGCCTCGCGGACTTTCGCCAGGCCGTCGGACGTCCCAGCCCGGAGCAGATCGCAGAGCTGAAGGGCTACATCCGAGGCGGTGACGAAAGGTCACGCGAATTCGCGGCGGCCGCGCTGGCGAAAGCGTCGCCCGACGCGTTCGCCTCGATGTTCCCGGAATTGCTCGCGTCGACCGACGCCGTGGTGCGCAGGCTCGCGTTCCAGCTGACGCCGCCTGATCGGATCACACAGGAGCAGCTGCAGGCGTCACGCGACGATCAGGACGGATGGGTGCGAGCGGCGGTCGCGGTTGCCGGCGCGACTCGTCGCGACGCCTGGAACGAATCAGGGCAGCTGCTGCGCGGGCTCCGGAAATCGAGCGTGGCCAGCGACCGAGCTGCGGCGACGTGGGCGGCCGCCTTCCTCGACGAGCAGGGCGCCGTCGTGGAGGCGCTCCGCGACTCCGATCCGAGCGTGAGACTGGAAGCCCTTCGCAGCTTTGCCAAGATGAAGGGCCGGGTCGCCGGCATAGCGCCGGCGCTGGTGCCCGCGCTTCTGGACGAAAACGCCGAGGTCCGGCGCGAGGCTCTCCGCCAGGCCGTGCGCTGGGCGCCGCCACCATCCTTTCAGCAGGCGTTCGCAGAAGCGCTGGCCGAAGGTCTCGCCAGCCGTGATCGTGACGTGCGTCGCTACGCGGCTGAGGCGATGGCGGCGCAATCTCCGGAGTCACTCAGCCTTGTCCTGCCCCTGCTGCTTTTACGCGACGAGACGGCGGCAGC
>DATLKH010000342.1:0-4003 GCA_035538475.1 Candidatus Dormiibacterota bacterium
CAACGATGGCAGCGCTGCGAGTGGTTGAACGCGACCATCTTCGATGCGGCGGGCGTCGAAGTTCAGGCGGCGTAGCCGGACGAGCGAGGGCAGCGGTGCCAGCGATGTAAACACGGACTTGGTCCAGACCTTGTCGCCGAAACGCAACTCCTCCAGCGACGAGGCCGCGGCAAGATCATCGAGCGCGTGCAGGCGCGTGAAATCCTCGAGCTGAAGCCCTCGTAGCTTCGGCGTTGAGGCGAAGTTCCACAACTTGTCTGCGCGTTGGTTCCAGTAGAACGCAAGGTAGGTCAGGGACGTCAGATCTTCGAGCGGGCTCAGGTCTGCGATCCGTGGGCACTTCCAAAAGTAGATTGCCGTGAATCGATGACCGAACCTCGTCACAAGCGTCTCAAACATCGACTGATCGAGACCGCTGACGACCAGCGCGGCCGTCCCTGGTGGCGCATCTTCGATCTTGAGAAGCTCCGTGATCGTCATGGTCCCACCGCCGATTTCAGGCAGAACGACGCGGAGCATCCATGGCGGCGTGCGGGCAGTAAATGTCGTGAGGTCCCGCAGGGCCGAAGGGGCTGTCATTTCATGCACTGAATGTCCTCGACGGCAGAAATCGCGACCGCGCCGAGTCGTCCAGACCGAGTTTCGAATTCCCACCGGCGTCGACCGGTAGTTTTGTGGTGCTTGAAGTCAGTCGCGACGCCCAATCACAGCCAACGTTCGAACAGCAGAATCTGACTGCCAAACCTCACAGATAGGTTCACTCGGCTAATACGCCCTTCTCGAGTCGTCGGTTCCGTCAAATAGGATCAATCACGAGCGGACAGAAGGCAACATCACTGCGCCCGCAGCAGCTAGGGGGCCGGCTGCCAGCCGTAGCTCCCGCGGTCGCATGCCCCATGCGCCCCCAGGCTCAAATCGACGTCGGGCGGGTCGCGATTACTGAGTTTCGAGTTCAAAATTTGGCCAGCAGGCGGGCTCGAACTATCGGGTGACACCGCGGATCAACGCCCTAGCCTGCCGTCCTATTGAGAAACGATCACAAGCCTACGTAGGCGATCACGCCGATCGCAATCAGGACCGCTGCCGTAATTGCGTTGGCGTTCTTTTCGAGCCACTCGCCACGCATCTGATAGCCGGCCGCCGTCGCGATCAACGTCAGTCCGACGAAGGTGATCATCGTCACCAGGGCGAAGACACCTAGCAGTAACCCGACCGACCCAACTCCATAGGCTGAGGCCGCCAGAGCCAGCGGCAGAAAGGAAAGGTCGGGGGACGCCGCCACGCCAAACGGTACGGCGATCGCCGACAGCCGGCCCACAGCAGTGGGCCGCGCTCCACGCTCGGCGATCAATTCGGCCCGCTTCTGGATGAAAACTTCGTGGTGGTGCCGATGAGAGTGTCGCGTACCGCCATGCTCGTGCTCGTGCATGTGGTCACCCTGTGCAGTCAGAGTCATGCCGGGCTGGTGCACATGCTGATGGGCATGGTCATCGACCTCTTGCATGCTCGGCTGCCGAAGGCCGCGATTCCGATTCGTCGAGTGGAAATCTCCAGGGAGTTCATGCTGCGATTCGTCTTGGTCTGAGCCGTGCGCGTGCGCGTGACCGTGACCAGTTAAGCCCCAGACCAAGAAGCCGATGCCCGTGAGGACCAGCACCCCGCCGACAATGTGCCCCTGCTGCGTTTCGATTTGCCGCTGAAACTGAAGCCCGATTACGGCGATTACGCCACCAAGCACAATCGAGGTCAATACGTGACCTCCCGCGGCAAGGAAACTCGTCGTGGCGAGGCGGGACATCTTCCACTGCTGGGTGCGGGCGACCACCGCGAGCGGAACCCAATGGTCGGGCAGAATCGAATGCACGACGGCAACGGACGCAGCCCCCAGAAGGAGCAGACCGATGGCCGGCGAATGCACGCTGGCACCGTAGCCGATTGGCACTTGATCTGATTCGATGATGCGAGCATGCGACCTAGTCGCACATGCCTAGGAAGCCTCCGCAATGAAGTAGATGACTCGGAAGAAACGTCAGCCACGACCGCGAGGCGTGTCGCCGGCTACTCAATCGCCTCGTCGATGCGGACGCTCAGTTTCTAACTCAACCGTCGAATCAATTCAAAGAGGCGGAGCCGGGCGAGAAATTGCGCTCCCACCCGGCGCCGCACCCCAGGGTCAAGCGTCAGCGAGGTAGCCGAGACGGACCCTGGGAATCGGCGGGGCTGTGTCGCCAAAGTGGGCAAGCCTGCCATATACTCAACCGGATGGTTGAACATTCTGGCGTTGATCTTGATCTCGTCTACGGGGCGCTATCCAATATCTCGCGGAGAAAGTTGCTCGAGCGCCTCGCGTCATCGTCGGCCAGGGTGACCGACCTCGCCGACGACTTTTCGATCTCGCTAGCAGGCGTCTCGAAGCACATTGGCGTACTCGAAGACGCTGGGCTCGTGCGGCGGATCATCCACGGCCGCGAGCACACGCTGAGCCTCCAACCCAAGCCGCTCGCCGGTGCCGCCGCCTGGCTGCTCGACTATCGGCGTTTCTGGGAGGACCGCCTCGATCGGCTCGAAAGTCAAATACGGAAGACGTACAGGAATTGATCGGGACCGAAAGTATCGAAGTTCGGCGTGTGCTGCCCGCGCCGATCGACGAGGTGTTCCGATGGTGGACCGAACCTGAACTGCTGGCGCGCTGGATGTCTCCCGTGGGTCAGGTCGAGGCAGAGGTCGACCTACGCGTCGGCGGTCGGTTGAAGATCGTGATGAGAGACGGTCCGATCGAGATCGAGCACGAAGGCAAATATGTCGAGATCGATCGTCCCAGGCGAGTCGTATTCACTTGGCAATCTCGATTCACTGCTGGCGTAAGCCTGGTCACGGTCAGCCTCGAAACTGATGGGGACATGTCAACCAGCGTCCTGATCGTCCACAGTCAGCTTCCAGCCTCAGCGACCGACTCGCACGGCGGCGGCTGGGCGGCGATGCTGGCGCGCTTCGAGCGGGAGCTCGGCAAAAGGTGAAGATCGACGTAACGACCGACGCGGTGATCGATCGCTCGCGCAGCGAAGTCGCCTCTTACGCTGCCGATCCCACGAACGCTCCGACGTGGTACAGCAACATCGACTCGATCAGCTGGAAGACACAACCGCCGGTGCGTGTCGGTTCGCTGATGACGTTCGTGGCTCGTTTTCTTGGTCGGCGCCTCGAATACACATATGAGGTGGTCGACTTTGTCCCGGGAGAAAGGCTGGTGATGCGAACAGCGCAGGGCCCCTTTGCGATGGAGACCACGTACACCTGGGCCGACACCGGTCCGGGCCAGACGCGAATGACGATCCGCAATAGAGGCGAGCCGAGTGGGTTTGCCTCCGTCGCGGCGCCGATGATGAGCGCGGCGATGCGCCGAGCGAACCTTAAGGACCTGGCCAACCTGAAGAAGATCGTGGAGAAGCGATCGCCTCAGGGGTGACTGCGCTGGTCCTCCGATAAACGCCTGGAGACACGACCGGGCAGACACGGATTTCAAAGAACGCGGCGCACGGTCCTGTGCCCGCGCGAATGCTAGCGATGCTTGGATTCTCGGAGATAGGTGCCGCACGTCCTGGGGCCGCGCGTCAGGTGGCATACCGGTTGCCTGAAGGCGACGTGCCAGTTCATACAACGACCGAGGATCGAAGGCGGCGATTTGGTCACCCTGCCCCAGATTGAGTCACCGGAAAAGCTGCTCGACGTCATCTGGAGCTTTGCCGAACGGACCGACCGAGCCCGCGCGTCTGCCGGCTGGCGGCTGGCCTTTCGCGTGGCCGCTACCCGAGGAGTTCTCGGATCAAGAGCTTGAGCAGTCTTGGTCGCTTGTCGAAAGCGTCCTTCCTAAAGTCCGAGCCTGGCGTGATCGCGAGCTCGCACTCGTCGACGAGCTCCACGCAAAGCCCGAACTCAACCGCCGTCTCTTCCGGCTCTGCTCGGTGCTTCGCCTTCGCCGCCTCGGCCTGACGTTTGGCCAGAT
>DATLKH010000343.1:0-2028 GCA_035538475.1 Candidatus Dormiibacterota bacterium
GGAGGCGGCGAGAAAAGCCGGAAAAGATCTCTCACGCGACTCGCTGATCCAGGCTCTGGATTCGATACAGGGCTTCCAAACGGGGTGGTCGGTACCGCTGTCTTACGGATCAGGTGCCCATGACCCCAACCACTGCTTCACCTACACGGCAAACAACGGAAGCGGCTGGCACACGACCACGTCATGGATCTGCTCGTGAGCTGAGGACGTGGCTGAGCTTCTCGCGTACACGATCATCGGACTCTCGGTCGGCGGCGTCTTCTCGCTCGCTGCTCTCGGCATCGTCCTCATCTACCGCACGACCGGTGTTCTGAACTTCGCGCACGGCGCGATGGGCATGTTCTCGACCTTCGTCGCCTATCAAGCCTTTTACGGCTACTCGCATCCGTTCTGGCCGCAGTGGCTCGCCACGCTGGTGGCGCTGATCGCCGGTCTGGGATTCGCCGCGCTGCTGGGACTCGGCCTCGAGTTCGGCGTGTTTCGGTGGGTGCGGACCCGCGAGCCGGTGGTCAAAGCGGTGATCACGATCGGAGTGCTGCTCGCGCTTCAGTCCGCGGCCTCGCTGATCTGGAAGAACAACCAGTACCACCTCCCGATCTACGTCGTGCCGCAGACCTGGGTTTGGGTCATTCCTCACGTCGGCGTTCCAGTCGGCGCCAACTCGATCCTGATCATCGTCGTCGCGATCGGGCTCGCCATCGGACTGGGCGCGTTCCTGCGCTACACGAGCTTCGGTCGGGCGATGCGTGCAGTTTCCGACAGCCCCACCTCGGCGGGATTGTGGGGCGTGCCGGTCGGCAAGGTCGGCGCAGTCAGCTGGATGCTGGGCAGCGTCGTGGCGGCACTGGCCGGGATCCTCATCACGGCTGAGGGCATCAACTTCGACACCACGAGCCTCACGCTGCTGATCATCGACGCGCTTGCGGCGGCGCTGATCGGCGGCATGGTCTCGCTGCCGCTCACCGTGGTCGGCGGTTTCGTCCTGGGGTTGCTCGAGACGTATCCGCAGATCTGGATCCAGTCGATCGGGTTTCCGCGACTTGTGGCGCTGCTGGTGATCCTGTTCGTGCTGATCGTGCGCAACCCGCGCGGGCTCACCGTGTCGGTGTCATCCAAATGACATCGCGCCTGGCGGTGCGGTTCTTGATCACCCTCGTCATCTTTGCCGTCCTCGCGCGAGTGCCGCTTGGATTCGACGTCGGCTTCAAGTTCGATGCGGCGCTGGCGGTGATCTGGGCGTTCTCGCTGCTCAGCATCGTGCTGCTGACCGGATACGTCGGACAGATCTCGCTGTGTCAAGCGACGTTCGCGGGTGTCGGCGCCTATTCGGCAGGCATGGCCGTTTCGGCTTTTCACGCCGACTATCTCGTCGCGGTCGTCTTCGCGGTCGCCGCGGCTTTCCTGCTCGGTGTGCTGGTCGGTCTGCCGGCGCTGCGCTTGCGCGGCATCACGCTCGCGATCGTCACGCTGGGCATCGCCCTGGTCTTCGATCGGTACGTCTTCCAGGACCACGCTTTCGATTGGTTCACGGGCTGCAGCGGCGGGTGGCGCATCGGCTCGGCCAGCATGTTCGGCCTCCAGATGGATTCGTCACGACACCTGATGGCGGTCTACGTCGTGCTGCTCGCTCTCTTCTGCCTGGTCGCCCTGCTGGTGGTCAACCTCCACGACTCCGGCGCGGGCCGGCGCTTTCGCGCGATTCGTGACTCCGAGCTGGCCGCGGCCACCATGGGCGTCAACCTCACGCGGTACAAGCTCCTGGCCTTCGGCCTGTCGGCGGCGATCGCCGGCCTGGGCGGGGCCTTTTATCCTCTCGCGCTCGGGTCGGTGAGCCCGCAGCCTTTCTGGCTCTTCACGTCGCTGCAGTTCGCTGCGATCGCCGTGCTGATGGGTGTGCGCTACGTGCCGGCCGCCGCGGTCGGCGGCGTTTTCTTGGCTTTCGTGCCCGACTTTCTCACCCGCCACGGCCACGGGACATTCATGGGTCACGCCTACGAGATTCCTTACGGCTGGTTCCAGATCGCGCTC
>DATLKH010000344.1:0-3124 GCA_035538475.1 Candidatus Dormiibacterota bacterium
CTTCCTCGACCAGACGCAAGTGGCTCGAGACGTCGAGACCGAGGTGCCGGGCAAAGAAACCCGCGACTCGCTCGACATACAGCGACCGATCC
This sequence comes from Candidatus Dormiibacterota bacterium, assembly GCA_035538475.1. Classification (GTDB taxonomy): domain Bacteria; phylum Chloroflexota; class Dormibacteria; order Dormibacterales; family Dormibacteraceae; genus 40CM-4-65-16. The sequence continues at coordinate 93 of DATLKH010000344.1, forward strand.
GCAAAGTAAGCCCCAGTGTGAGGCGCGCCCTGCACTATCCAGATCTCGCGCGGGCCGCGATAAGCGTCGTAGAGCCGGCGGCTGTGGTTGACGTTGGTGATGTCGTCGGCCCCGCCGTGGATGAAGAACAACGGCCTGGGCTCGAGCGCGCTCATGACATCAAGAGGCCGGCAGTCGGAAAGCCGGCTGTGCGTCCGCAGCCAGAACAGCAAACCCGCGAGCAATACAAAAGGAGTGCCCGGCAGCTTGCTCGAGGAGCGGACGTTTTCGACCAGAACTTTTCGCAGGTCGCTGAACGGGCTGTCCAGGACCAGCGCCTGAATGCCAGGTTCACCCGCCGCACCGAGCATCGAAACCACGGCACCCATCGAGTAGCCGAGCAAGCCGATCCGTGCGTTTGGAATCCGCTTGCGCGCGAAAGCGATCACCGCCTGCAGCTCGAGGACCTCTTTGATGCCGAAGGTGATCGGCGCGCGATCGCTTCCGGGCATTCCGCGATACGAGTAGGTGATCACGTTGAAGCCCTTGCGCCACAACGCCACAGCGATCCCAAGTGCGCCCTGTCGCTGACCCTTGTGGCCGCCCGAGATGATGATCGTCTGCGGCGAGCCGGGCTGCCGGAAATGCCAGGCGCCGAAGTTGACGCCGTCGGCGGTGACCAGGTCGACGTCCTCATAGTCCGCCTGGAACTCATACGGCGTGAACGCGAAGTCGTCGATCCAGTTCGGCCTGGGCGGGACGAAAGCCTGGCGATAGAGTTGATACGACAGCCCGATAAATCCCACCAAGACGACGCCAATTGCCCCGGCGGCGACGTAGGTCATCCCACTTGAAGCTTATCTAGAACTTCGTGGTTTCGATTCCTTTGCGGCCCGTGCCTGGCGCCCGGCCAGGCTTTCCTCGTACCGGCCGAGGACGAACAGCAGGAGGCTGAGCCGGTTGAGCCAGCGGCGAACCTCCGGGTTGGGCAAGCCCCCGGCGCGCTCCAGGGCGACGCAGCGGCGCTCGGCTCGACGCGTGATCGCGCGGGCCAGATCCAGTGCAGCCGCCGCGGGGGTGGCCCCGGGAAGGATGAATCCCTCCGGCATGGGCGCCTCAGCCTCCAGCTCGGCGATCAGCGCGTCCAGCCGTTCGACCTGCTGCGGTCGCGTGGTCACGAAGGCCTTGCCCGACGCCGGGTTGGTGCCCAGCTCGGCGCCGACCTCATACAGGCCGCGCTGAAGCTCTTCGCATATGAGATTGACGCGCGCATGAGGGGTCAGCGCGCGCGCAAGACCGAGCGCGCTGGAGGCCTCGTCGACAGTGCCGAAGGCCTCGATCCGGGCGTCGTCCTTCGGGGCGCGACCGCCGCCCAACAGCCCCGTGGTGCCGTCGTCGCCCGTGCCGGCGAGCTGGAGCATCGGCTTGTGCCGGGAGCTGGCCGGTTTTTTGATCCGGGGGCGCTTAGACGAGGACCTTGGAGAGCTCGTACAGCTCCTTCGGCACGCGGCGCTGCTCCTTGACCACCTCGCTCAAAGGCACTACCTCGACATCGCCATTGCGCCGGATCGGGATAACACCGCTCTTTCCCGAGGTGATGAGCTCTGTGGCGGAGACGCCGAGCCGCGTTGCCCAGATCCGGTCGACCGGGGAGGGCGAGCCGCCTCGCTGCAGGTGACCGAGCACGGTGACCCGTGTCTCGAAACCGGTCTCGCGCTCGATCGAGCTCGAAAGGGTGTCGCCGATGCCGCGTTTGGCCAGGCGCACGTGGCCGAAGGCGTCCTTTTCGGCTTCGCCGCCGAGCTCCCGTTCGAGCTCGGGAATCTTCGCCCCTTCCGCCAGCACGATGATGCTGAAGAGCTTCCCTTCGCCGCGCCTGCGGTAGAGGTGCGCAACCACGTCGGAAAGCGTGATCTCGAATTCCGGAATGATGATGAGATCGGCGCCACCGGCAACGCCGCCGACGAGCGCCACCCAACCGGTGTCCCGACCCATGACTTCGACCACCATCACCCGGTGGTGAGCCGAGGCGGTCGTGTGCAGCCTGTCGAGCGCTTCCGTCACAACACCGACCGCGGTGTCGAAGCCGATACAGAACTCGGTGACGGAGAGATCGTTGTCGATCGTCTTCGGCACGCCGACCGTTGGATAGCCAGCTTCGTGCAGCTTCGCCGCGACGCTCAACGTGTCGTCGCCGCCGATCGGGATGATGCCGTCGATGCCGTGATGCTTCAGGGTCGCGATCACGCGCGAAATCCCGTTGGTCTCCTTCGACGGATTGGTGCGGGACGTTCCGAGAATCGTTCCGCCTAGAGGCAGGATTCCGCGCACGTCAGCGGGCATCAGCTCTTCGATCAAGCCTTCCTCGAGACAACCGGCCCATCCGTTCTTGATTCCGCTGACCCGATGCCCGAGCTGGAAGGCCCGCCGCGCGACCGCTCGAATTGCCGCATTCAATCCCGGCGCGTCGCCGCCTCCTGTCAGAACGCCGATTCGCATGGTGGATAGGTTAGTCGGGCCCGAGGCGACCCAGCAGCTGCGTCAGCGTCACCAAGGCGAGTGAGCTCAAAACCACATCTGCCTTGGAGAAGTCGAGCTGTTGCGTGATCGAGTTCGGGATCGCGACGCAGCGCATACCCGCCCGCTTGGCCGCCGCGATGCCGTTGGGTGAATCCTCGATCGCGATCGCTGCTGGGGCGCTCACGCCGAGGCATTCCAGCACCGCGAGGTAGAGATCCGGCTCGGGCTTCACGTGAACCACGTCGTCGCGGCAGCGCAGGCAATCGAACTGCTCGAGGATGCCCAAGCGCTGCAGGTGCCCGCGCACCCACTCCGCCGACGAGCTGGAGGCCACGCCCAGCTTGATCCCCGCTGCACGGGCCTCCTGCGCCAGCTGAACGACTCCAGGAAGGACCTCCTGCGCCAGCACCAGCTCGGTGCGCCGCCCCACCCGGCGGTCGAGCACATCCTTGGGGAGCGGGCGGCCCAGCCGCTCCTCGAGGTGTGACTGAGGGTGAAAGTTGAGCGTCGTCGAACCGACGATCTCCACCCAT
>DATLKH010000345.1:0-9025 GCA_035538475.1 Candidatus Dormiibacterota bacterium
AAAGAGATCAACGGCAAGGATCTGACCGCCGGCAAGCAGATGACGACTTTCTCCAACTTGCGGGACGACGGCACGACGACCGCCGGCGACTGGATCTACACCGGGAGCTATCCCGACTCCGGGAACCTGATGAAGCGCCGCAAGGGCGTGTCGGATCCGAGCACGAACGATCCCACGGGGATGGGTTTCTATTCGAACTGGGCGTGGAGCTGGCCGCTCAACCGCCGGGTGATGTACAACCGCGCGTCCGCCGACCTCGCCGGCAACCCGTGGGATCCGAACCGGCCTGGAATCAAATGGGATGCGACCAAGGGAATGTGGGTCGGCGATGTGCCGGACTACCCGCCGACAATGAAGCCGCTGACCCAGGACCCCACGGCGTGGCTGCCGTTCATCATGAACGGCGAGGGCGTCGGACGGCTTTTCAGCAACACCATGATCGATGGCCCGCTGCCCGAGCACTACGAGCCTGTCGAGTCGCCGGTGCAGAATCCGTTGCACCCGAACAACTCCGCGTCCCCGGTCGCTTTCCTTTATGACCAGGCGGCTGGACGGGCAAACCGTTTTGGCACGCCGTCGGAGTTCCCGTACATCGCGACCTCTTACCGGCTGACCGAGCACGAGCACTACGTGACGCAGCACGTGCCGCACCTCGTGCAGCTGCAGCCGAAGCCGTTTGGCGAGATCCCGTACGAGCTGGCAAACCAGAAAGGGATCAAAACGGGGGATCACGTCCGCGTTTCCTCGAAGCGAGGCAAGATCGAAGTCCTTGCGCTTGTGACCAAGCGGTTGGGAGCGCTGACCGTAGCGGGTCAAAAGGTCTTTCAGATTGGGATCCCGATCCACTGGGGATATGTGGGCTTGTCGGCGGAAAGCGATCCGAGCAAAGGCCGGTACTGGCTTGCCAACGCGCTCACGCCGTTCGTCGGTGACGCCAACGCGCGCACGCCAGAGTTCAAGGCATTTCTGGTCAACCTGGAGAAGATGTGATGGCCGCGGTCGCGACCGAAGCGGGGCCGTGGGCTGAGCGCCGGCGGCGGGTCGCCGAGCTCAGGACACGCCGTGGCTTCGTGCGCCAATTGCTCGATTTCTACGGCGCGCTGCTGCCGGTGCAGCAAAAGGCGTACCTGGACGCCGGCACCGCGCGACCAGCTGCCTCTGACCTCGCCGCTTATGTCGCCGAGCTCGTCCTGCCCAGCGTGGTCGACGTGAGCATCGCCGCAGGGCCGGACCGCTTGCGCTCGGCGGTGATTCACTGGCTCGACACTCAGTCGACACGCGTGGGCGTCGAGCGCTGGATCGACGGCGAAGAGCAGTCGATGGTCGAAAGATTCGTGGCGCGGGCTGCGGTCGAGCCAGTGCTGGAAGCCGCGAGCTCGGAAGTCAAAGGCGTGTGTCGCGGTACACGCGATGCCCGTCACTGCCCGCAGTGCGGCGGACCGCCGCAGCTCAGCTTTGTCGCGGCAGCCGGTGAAGACCTGGCGACGGGAGGGCGCTACCTGCTGTGCGCACGCTGCGGCTCAGGATGGGGCTATCCGCGAATGACCTGCGCCGGTTGCGGCGAGAATGCCAGTGCCAAGCTCGTGATTCTGAGCGAAGAGGGCACGCTGTCCGGGGAGCGGGGCAGCCTGATCCGCGGCTTGCCGCAGCCGCAGAGCCCGCCCGCGCATCCGGCGGTCTTTCCTCACATCCGAATCGAAGCTTGCGATTCGTGCCGGCGTTATCTGCTCGGCATCGATATTTCGCAAGACCCGCCGGCCGTCCCAATCGTCGACGAGCTGACCGCGGTCCCGCTCGATCTCGTGGCCCGCGAGCGCGGATATACCAAGATCACGCCGAATCTCATGGGGTTCTGAGGATGGCAACGACGATCACTCCCGGGCAGGCGTACGGGTTCTTCACAGACACGAGCGTGTGCATCGGTTGCAAAGCGTGCGAGGTCGCGTGCAAAGAGTGGAACCAGCTCCAGGGGAACACGCCGGAATTTCTCTCCGACAGCTACGACAACACCGGCCAGCTCGATGCACAGAACTGGCGGCACGTGAAGTTCATCGATCAGGTGCCAGACCAGTCCCTGACGACCGGCAACGGCACGGCGTGGCTGATGATGTCCGACGTCTGCAAGCACTGCGCTCATGCGAGCTGCATGGAGGTTTGTCCGACCGGAGCCATCGTCCGCACCGAGTTCGACACCGTATTCATTCAGCAGGATGTGTGCAACGGCTGCCGCAACTGCGTCTCCGCGTGTCCTTACGGCGTGATCGGAATGAATCAGCAGACCGGCACCGCGCACAAGTGCACGCTGTGCTATGACCGGCTGCAAGGCGGGCTCGAGCCGGCTTGCGCGAAAGCATGCCCGACGCAGTCGATTCAGTTCGGTCCGCTTTCCGAGCTGCAGCAGGCGGCCGATGTCCGGCTCGCGGCGCTGCAAAGTCAGGGCGTGACTCAGGCTCAGCTCTACGGTCGCGACGACAAGGTCTACGGCGGGCTGCACGCGTTCTTCCTGCTCATGGACAAGCCGGAGGCGTATGGCTTGCCCAACGCCCAAAACGCGGTCCTCCCATCGCGCAACAACCTCGGCGGGTACCTCGCTGCGGCGGTCACGGGCGCGATTGCCGTGGTTGCGGGACTCGTCGCGTTTCGGCGCCGCGGTGAGGGTCCTCGACCATGATCCTGCTGGCGGCCGAGCACTTCGTGCGCGCGCCTCAGTGGACCTGGTACGTCCTCTTGTATTTCTTTCTCGCCGGATTGGCCGGTGGCGCGTACGTGCTCGCGACGCTGCTGCGTCTTTCCGGAAATCCGTACGACGAGCCGGCTGCCCGAATCGGCCTCTACATCAGCTTTCCCGCGATCGTCCTCGCCCCACTTCTGCTGACAGCTGACCTCGGCGCCATCAGTTGGATTCGGTTCTGGCACATGCTCATCAATGTCACTCCGGGTGATACGGGGGTGAGCTTCAAGTACTGGTCACCGATGTCCGTCGGCGCGTGGTCGTTGCTCATCTTCGGTTTCTTCTCTTTTGTCTCTTTCCTCGACGCCTTGCTCAGCGATCGCCGCGGAGCCGGGTTCGTGCCGCTGGGGTTCAACCGGATCTTCATGATCATCGGCTCGCTCCTGGGTCTCTTCGTCGCCTCGTACACCGGAGTGTTGCTGAGCGTGAGCAATCAGCCTGTGTGGAGCGACACATGGGCGCTCGGCGGCCTTTTCCTGGCTTCGGGATTGAGCGGTGCCGGAGCGGCCATCACGCTCTTCACTCGCAACCGCCCCGACGCGGCGTTCAGTCTCGTGCGGCTGCGGATGGCCGACGGTTTCTTCGGCCTGCTCGAGCTGGCACTGCTGATTGCGTTTTTCGTCACCGTCGCGGCGGCGGGTGATGGGAACCGACTCGTGAACTGGATCGCGCTGTGGGTCGTGGCGTTGATCGGAATCGGCGCGTCGCTGTTCGGATTTCGCCGGCCGGCAAGAATGACGGCGGGCAGTGGATCCACGGCGGTGGCGCCGGTCGCGGCGGAGGCGACGATCATTTCCGTGATCGCGCTGATCGCGGTGCTGGCGGTGCGTGCCGCTGTGATTTTTAGTGGTCAGTAGAGAAGAGGTACTGTCGGCACTTTCCGCGATCAAGGATCCGGACCTCGGTCGCGACGTCGTGAGCCTGGGCATGATCAAAGACCTCTCGGTCACCGATCGGGGCTCGGTCAGCTTCACCTTCGAGCTGACAACGCCGGCGTGTCCCGTCCGCGATCAGTTCCAGACGCTCGCCCGAGAGCTCGTCAGCTCGATACCCGGCGTGACCGCTGTGGATTTCAAGATGACCTCCAATGTGCGTTCTGGATTCGCCGGACGCGGAGTGCAGGCGGTGCCGGGCGTGAAGCATGTGATCGCCATCGCCTCGGGCAAGGGAGGCGTCGGCAAGTCCACCGTCGCCGTCAACGTGGCCGCATCGCTGCGCCTGTCCGGTGCAAGCGTCGGTCTGCTCGACGCCGACATCTACGGGCCGTCAGTGCCGGCGATGCTGGGCGTGAGTGGCGAACCCACGGTCGTCGAGCAGAAGCTCATACCACTCGAGGCGCACGGTGTGAAGGTGATATCGATCGGTTTGCTGGCGGGCGCGGACAAGGCGATGGTCTGGCGCGGACCGATGGTTTCGCGTGCGATCGAGCAGATGCTCACCGATGTGCGGTGGGGCGAGCTCGACTACCTGATCGTCGACCTGCCTCCCGGAACCGGCGATGCCTCGTTGACGCTTGCCCAAGCGGTCCCGCTCACGGGAGTCGCCGTCGTCTGCACGCCGCAGGAAGCGGCGCTGCGGATCGCGGTCAAAGCGCTGCAGATGTTTCGCGGGCTCAACGTGACTGCGCTTGGACTGATCGAGAACATGAGCTGGTTTGTCTGCAGCCGGTGCAACGAGGAGCACCACATCTTCGATCACGGTCGGGCGGAGCGAGCGGCGAGCCGGCTCGGCGTGCCCTACCTCGGAGGCGTACCGCTCGAGGCGGCGATCCGAGAGGAAGCGGACGCGGGTTTGCCGATCGTCGCGTCGCGGCCGGCCACGGCCGGCGCTCAAGCGCTGCGGAAGATCAGCTCGGCGGTGGCGGCCAGAGTGGCCGTCCAGAGCTTCCGCCAGCTGCCTGTGATCAGCGTTCGCTAGGCGCCGGGTAGCTGGTTTCGAGCTCCTGCCTGACGTCTCGGATCAAAGCCGCGATCGCGGTGCTGTCGGTTTGCGGCTTCGCCGTGCGCACCCGTTCGGCCGCCACGCCCGCGAGGTAGCACGACAGGGGCGCGAACCGTCTTTCTTGTGTATGGGCCGCCACCCGCGCCAGCTCCAGCAGCTCCAGAGCGACTTCCGAGTCGAGCGCCGGGGCGTCTATGGTGGAACCGTCTCGCTGCGCAGCCGACACCCATCGCTTTCCTAGGTCGTCGAAGAATTTGTTCATTCCAAGGTGGACTGTAGCGTTGGGCGTGCCGGGTGATCAGTAAAACCCCGGATGGTCGCGACAAAGCGGCCCTGCCGTCAGTCAAAACCCCGGATCGTCGCGACGATCCGAGAATCGGCCGCCAGAGGTCAGCCAGCTATAACTGATTCGTGACTTTCACCACACGTCCGGAACTCAAAGGCACCTTCGGCGTGGTCAGCTCGACGCACTGGCTTGCATCGCAATGTGGGATGGCGGTGCTCGAACGCGGGGGCAATGCATTCGATGCTGCGGTCGCGGCGGGCTTCGTGCTCCAGGTCGTCGAGCCGCACCTCAATGGACTCGGCGGCGACCTGCCGATCATCCTTTGGGATACGACGCGCGCCAAAGTCGACGTGATCTGCGGCCAGGGCCCGGCTCCTCACGCGGCGACGATCGATGCAATCGAGAGGCTCGGACTGAGCGACATTCCGGGTACGGGCTTGCTTGCGGCATGTGTGCCCGGCGCATTCGGCGGCTGGATGACGCTGCTGCGCGATCACGGAACGTGGACCGCCGGCGACGTGCTGCAGTTCGCGATCGGTTATGCGGAGTCGGGCCATCCGCTGTTGCCGCGCATCGCGCAGACACTCGAGATGGTCGAGCCGCTTTTCCGGGAGCACTGGCCTACCTCAGCCGCGGTGTATCTGCAAGGGGGATTGCCACAGGCTGGGCAGCTGTTCCGCAATCGAGATCTTGCCGCCACCTATCGCCGCCTGGTGCGCGAAGCCGAGTCTGCGCGCGGACGGGAAGAGCAGGTCGACGCGGCGCTCCGGGCTTTCTATTCGGGTTTTGTCGCCGAAGCCGTCGACCGCCACTCCCGCAGCGCGGCGATGGACAGCTCCGGCGAGCGCCACGCAGGATTGCTGCGCGGCGAGGACATGGCGGCTTTCCAAGCGAAGCACGAAGCTCCGGTGTTCGGCGGATTTGGAGAGTGGACGGTGGCGAAGTGCGGGCCCTGGAGTCAGGGGCCTGTGTTTCTCCAGCAGCTGTTGCTGCTGGAAGGCTTCGACCTTACGGCCGACGGCTTTCTTTCGACTGGGCACATTCACACCGTGGTCGAGTGCGCGAAGCTCGCATTCGCGGATCGCGAGGCTTGGTACGCCGATCCTGACTTCGCTGACGTTCCGGTTCCCGCTCTGCTCTCGCGCGATTACGCCCATGACCGGCGCCAGTTGATCGGAGAGGATGCGTCGCTCGAGCTCCGCCCCGGCAGCCCCGCTGGTCGAGAGCCACATCTGCCGCAGCGGCGCGTGCAATCGGTGGCCGAAGGTCACTGGACGGGAACCGGATCGCAATCGCTCGGAGCGGTCCGCGGCGACACGTGCCACGTCGCGGTCGCCGACCGGCATGGAAACCTCGTCGCGTGCACACCGAGTGGTGGCTGGCTGCAGAGCTCACCGGTGATCGATGGGCTGGGCTTCTGCCTCGGTACTCGGGCGCAGATGTTCAACCTCGATCCCGATCACCCGAACCACGTCGAAGGAGGAAAGCGCCCGCGCACGACCCTGAGTCCATCTCTTGCACTGCGCAGCGGTGAACCACGTCTTGCCTTTGGCACTCCCGGCGGCGACCAGCAAGACCAGTGGACTCTCGAGTTCTTTCTGGCGCATGCGGTTTTTGGCCTGGATCTGCAGGCTTCAATCGACGCGCCGATGTTCCACACGTCGCATTTCCCCAGCTCGTTTGCCCCGCATGGCGCGCACCCGGGTCGCGTGCACGTCGAACCTCTGCCGGGCCCGAACGTGCTCGCGGACCTGCGCCGCAAAGGCCACGATGTGGTGGAAGCGGAGCCGTGGTCGTTGGGCCGGACATGCGTCGTGGCGCGCTGGGGAGACGTGCTTTCTGCAGCCGCCAACGCGCGGGGTGCCCAGGCGTTGGCGGTCGGCCGCTAAGGCAGAGGAAAAAAGCAGGCTGCCTGGTGCTCGCCCAGGCTGACCGTGTCGAGCGGCGGCTCGCTTTCGGCGCACCGAGGCTGAGCCTTGAAGCAGCGAGTGCGAAACCGGCAGCCGCTCGGCGGATTCACCGGTGAAGCCACGTCGCCTTGCAGGATGATGCGCCGCCGCTGCTTTTCCGTAACCGGGTCGGGGATCGGGATCGCCGAGAGCAACGAGCCCGTGTAGGGATGTTGAGGTCGTGCATAAAGGTCTTTCGCCGGCGAGACCTCCACCACCTTGCCGACGTACATGACGGCGATGCGGTCGGAGATGTGCTTCACCACCGACAGGTCGTGGGCGATGAAGAGATACGTGAGATGCAGCTGCTCCTGGAGCTGCTCCAAAAGATTGAGGATCTGTGCCTGAATCGAGACGTCGAGTGCGGAGATGGGTTCGTCGCAAACGATGAACGACGGGTTGACCGCGAGCGCCCGCGCGATGCCGATGCGCTGCCTCTGCCCGCCCGAGAACTCGTGCGGATAGCGGCTTGCGAAATCCGCTGACATCCCGACGAGGCCCAGCAGCTCGACGACTCTTCGTTTGCGCTCCCGGTGCGTCTTTGCGAGGTGATGGATGTCGAGCGGCTCGCCGATGATGTCTTCCACGCTCTGCCGCGGGTCGAGCGACGCGAATGGGTCCTGGAAGATCATCGCCATCTGACGCCGGATGCGCCGCATGGCGCCGGGGCCCAGACGCCGGATGTTCTGACCTCTGAAAAAGACCTCGCCTGAAGTCGGTTCGACCAGGCGCAGGATCGAGCGACCCAACGTTGACTTGCCGCAACCCGACTCGCCCACCAGGCCGAGCGTCTCGCCCTCGTTCACCACAAGGTCGACCCCATCCACCGCATGGACCTGACCGACGACGCGGTTGACGACTCCTGAGCGAATGGGGAACCAGGTCTTCAGGCCGCGGACCTCGACGAGCGGCGGGCCGCTCAACCGGTGAGCTCGGCTCCGCCCTGCGTCACCCAGCAGCGCGCGCGCTGCCCGCGAACCTGAAGCAGATCGGGTTCTTCGGTGAGGCAGCGAGGGATCGCAAATGGGCAGCGCGGATGAAAGGTGCATCCATCGGGCAGGCGAGTCATATCGGGTGGAGCGCCTTCGATGGCTTTCAGCGGTTGGTGGTCCTCGGCGTCGAGGCGCGGAATCGAGCGCAGAAGCGACCACGTGTAGGGATGCTCGGGGTGCGAGAAGACGTCTTCCGTCCGTCCTTCTTCGACGATCCGCCCGGCGTACATCACGATCACCCGGTCGCACATTCCCGCGACCACGCCCAGGTTGTGCGTGATCAGGATCGTCGCCATCCCGTAATCGCGGTTCAGCGTGCGCAACAGATCGAGGATCTGGGCCTGAATCGTGACGTCGAGCGCGGTGGTCGGCTCGTCAGCGATCAACAAGCTCGGGCTGGTGGTCAAGCCCATTGCGATCATGGCGCGCTGTCGCATGCCGCCCGAGAACATGTGCGGAAACATCTGCACGCGGCGCGAAGGCTCCGGAATCCCGACCTTCTTGAACAGATCGGCCGCTGCGGACAAGGACGCGCGCGCGCCCGCGCGACGGTGAATGCGCAGGGGCTCGCCGACCTGCCAGCCGGTGCGGAACACGGGATTGAGTGAGGTCATCGGATCTTGAAAGATCATCGCGATCTCAGTCCCGCGCACCCCTTCCATCTCGTCTTCGGAGAGATCCGTGAGGACGCGGCCTTTGAAACGCACGGTGCCGGCGGTGATTCGACCCGAGCGCGGCAACAGGCGCAATATCGAAAGCGCCGTCATCGATTTGCCCGACCCTGACTCGCCCACGATTCCGAGCGTCTCGCCTGCGTCGACCGTGAGGGAAACCCCGTCCACCGCCTTGATGGTCCCGCGCCGCAGCGAGAGCTCGGTGCGCACGCCCTCGAGTTCGAGGAGATGTGGAAACGCCATCAGTTGCGCAGGCGCGGATCGAGCGCATCGCGCAGCGAATCACCCAGCAGGTTGAAGCTGTAGACCGTGATCGAGATGGCGGCTCCGGGCACGATCGCGAGCCATGGATCGTTGGGCAGGAACGTGCGCCCGATCGTGATCATCTGGCCCCAGTCAGGGGTCGGCGGTTGGGCGCCCAAACCCAGAAACGAGAGCACCGCCTCGGCGAG
>DATLKH010000346.1:0-2360 GCA_035538475.1 Candidatus Dormiibacterota bacterium
GATTCAGCTGCTGCTCAAGGCGCCGATTTTCGAAGGTTTGACCGCACCTGAGCTCGAACCGCTGCGCAGCGCGGTGCGCAGCCGAAAGTTCGAGCGCGGTGCTTATCTCTTTCGTGAGGGCGACGCCGGTTCACACCTTTATATGGTGGTCAGCGGCCAGGTCAAGATCGGCAGGGTGGGGGAGGGAGGCCAGGAGGTTGTCTTTGCGATCGCCGGACCGGAAGAGGTTTTCGGCGAGATGTCTCTGTTCGATGAAGATGGTCAGCGTTCCGCTGACGGTCAGGCTCTCGAGCCGACGGAGTGCCTCCTGGTCGCGAGGGCTCCGCTGCTTAGATTTCTGAGCACAGAGCCCAAGCTTTTGCTCCGGATCATCGCGACTCTGTCCGCCTACATAAAGAGAAAGGACGAGGCGATGGGGGACGTGGCTTTCCTCGACATTCCGGGTCGCGTCGCCACCAAGCTGGTCGAGCTTGCGGACACGCGAGGCCGCCCTGGCCGGGACGGAATCCTGATCGACCTGCCGCTCAAGCAGCGCACACTCGCCGGGATGGTCGGTGCGAGTCGTGAGAACGTGAACCGAGCTCTGCGCCGCTTTGCGGAGCTGGGATACATCCGTCAGGACGGCCGGACGATCACCGTCTTGAACCGGGACCAGCTGCGCCGCCGCGGGTCGCCTCACCCCTAAGCATTCCTTTCCTGTGATGGACGTCACAGCTCAGCTGTGGCGCGCGGCATAGGAGCCGGCGGAACTCAGACCTAGTCTCCTCTCGAACCCGGTAAGGGAATCGACTGGAGGACAAGAAAGAGATGTACGGACTCCTGACCCAAGACATCGCGAGGGCGTACGTGGCGGACCGCGAACGCGAAATCTCCCGAATGGCCCTCGAGCGTGAAGCCGGCGCTGCTGCTCCCCGTTTGCATGCGCGCCTCATCGCCGCCGCGCAGCGGCTGCGCGGTTCGAAGGCTCGCGGCGTCGTTCGCAAGCCCGCCACATCGGCGAGCAACTAACGCGGATCAAGCGGACTAAGAAAAAGGAGGAAAGCACATGGTCATTCAAAAGCGACTGGCAACGGTCAACCGCAGAGCCTGGATGGTGGCGTTCGCGGCGGTCCTGGCCCTCGGCATCGCCCTGCTCGTGGTGGCGTCGATCTCGACGGCATCGTCAAGCGGCGCCGGCACCCAGACCCAGACAGCCCCGTCATCCTCGTCGACCTATCAAGGACACCCGATCCGGCTTCGCCCCAGCTAGCCCGGTTCCCTACCCCTATGCCCGGCAGGCGCATGCGCCGCGCCTGTCGGGTTTTCGTCTCCGGCCGCGGCGCGAGAAGAAGGAAACATTCAGTTGAGCGGAAATTACAGGCTCTACGCCCAGAAACAAGCTGTGATCCGCGCGACACGGTGCGTGACGAGGACGGATCAGCTTGGCGACCAGCTCGAAGAGCTGCTTGACGCAGTCCGGCGATGCGAGCAGATCTGGGCGCTCGAGCTTCGGATCGAAAACGCAGATCGTCCGGACAGAGCGAACTGATCGCCCCGCTTTGCGCGAAACCCCGAATATCACCGCCTCGTAAACGCGCTTTGGCGCGAAACCCTGTTCCGCTCTGGGCCAGTGAATGCGCTTTTGCGCGAAACTCGGTTTGCGGTCAGCGAAGGCGACGATCCAGAGCGTCGCGCAGACCATCTCCGACCATATTGAAGGCGAGCACCGCGCCTGGCCGCCTGGCGCGCCGGCCTGTCGGGTTGTTTTGGTCGGGCCGACCTGAGGGTGGATCAGCGCACCGGTCTGAAATCCGGCAACGACAAGGCTGACTCCGGGCGATGCCCGCTCGCGCTGCTCGAGGTCGCTCAACAAGGATTTACTTGACGCCGGTAGGGGGCTGATATGACAGTAACGTCATGAGACATGCGATCGCGTTCGTGGCACTTTTCATGGTCGCGGCAGCATGCGGACGAGTGAGTGGCTCATCGGTGTCCGGCTCGTCGCAGTCACCGATCCAGTTTCACCTGAGCAAAAACAATGCGGCCGTCGATATGCAGTTGGTATCGGGCGAGGCAGGCTGGGCGTTGGATGCCAATGCGCTTCTTCTTAGTCGCGACGGCGGAGGCTCGTGGCAACCGATTACACCCGCCGGGGTCAACGCTGCTGAAATTGATACGGCATTTTTCTTGAATCTCGGCGTCGGCTGGATCGTGAGCCAGCCGCCACCGGGATCCGAGATCGAGTTCTATCGCACCAAAAACACCGGAACGAGCTGGCAGCGGCTTTCCGTGATTCCTGTCCAGGCGGGTGTGGCCCGGGCGACCCACCTTGTTTTCGTCGATGAGCAGCACGGATGGCTGGTGGTCGACGAGGGCTCGCA
>DATLKH010000347.1:0-4399 GCA_035538475.1 Candidatus Dormiibacterota bacterium
ATTGCCATGGTCCCGATATCGCGCACGACCCGACCCGCTGTGCCATGAGCGAACCTGATGCCTTGAAAGAGGGCGACCGGAGCGAGTGCAGTGATCAAGAGCACCGCGAAACCGGTGGCGATCCAATCTGCCTTGCCGTTATTGGGCGCCTGACCAAGCACCCCAGGAAGAAGAAGTGAGAGGCCAACCACAAAGGCAGTGGCGACCACGAACTTGGAGAGCAAGAGCCCGACGACGAAGCCAGCCAGATGGAGCGCGCCGCCAGCCAGCCGAGGCCAGATCGCGAGCACAGATACGAGCGGAATGAATGCCGTTATGGTGAGGACTAGGGCGGCACGGACGATCAGCTCCAGATAGACGACCATGGCTAGAAAGCTGACCAGCAGCGCCATGAAGATGAGGGCCGCGACGTTGAGGTGAACTTGTGAGACGTCGACGGTATTTACTGCGTTCATCACGCCGGGATCTGCAGCTGAGAGCTCCTTGTCCCAAGCATGACCGAGCAATGCTGCGTTGACCGTGGCATAGCGGACGATTGACAACCCCGAGTAAGCGAAGAAAACGCAGCCGATCACGCGCGCGATCACTCCTAGACCAACACCGAGCTCACCGCCGAAGATCCGCTCCACGATCGCGAAGGCGACTACAGCACCGAGGATCAGGAGCGAGATTGCGAGC
This sequence comes from Candidatus Dormiibacterota bacterium, assembly GCA_035538475.1. GTDB lineage: Bacteria > Chloroflexota > Dormibacteria > Dormibacterales > Dormibacteraceae > 40CM-4-65-16. The sequence goes on from DATLKH010000347.1 coordinate 679, forward strand.
ACGCGGTTGTAGATGGGCACGATCGAGCTGAAGTCAGGCTCGGTGGCTTCGCCGAAGGAGCGCATCAGATTGCTGATGCCCCAGAGGGCATCCTTGATCGCCCAGGCGGTGATCGCCTGCGTGATCTGGTTCGCATAGTCGGAGTAGCCGGCGGGAAGCGGGTTCACGAGAAGAGCCTTCCCGCGTAGTTGGCGGCGGCGATCCCGAGATAGAGCAGCGCTAGAGCGCCGATCGAGACTCCAAAAGATGACTTGCTCTTCTCAGCCATCTGGTGATTACCTGTGGAAGAACCCAAAACCCATCCGATCAAGGAGAGCGCGATCCCCAGGCCGGCCACGATCACGAGCAGACCGGCGGCGTTGTTGGCGAGGTGGCTCAAGCCAGTGACCACGTTGGGCGGCAGTCCACTGACATCGGGATGGACGCTGATGTCCGCCAATACTCCGAAGTGCACTAATGACCCCCTTTGCCGCACAAGCGGCGAATCCAAGCCGACGTGGCAAGTGATAGCCGGCGCTGGGACGCAGCTGGTTGGCCGCCTCCTCCGGCCAACCGGCGAAAGTGAGGAACTTGGTCCCAGCGCCTGAGTTGCAGACGCACAGGTGGCGCCGAGGCATAGACCAGGACTGCCTCGCCGAGCCGGCGCAAGTCATCGGGGCTGCAGAGCGGATGCCCAGTGCGTTGCTCGGACGAGTGGCCAGATGCATCTCCATGACGGAGCTGATAGGTGCGCGTCTCGTTGCCGATCGCGCGACTGAATTGTTCGAGGGTGGCGAGGTCTCCTTGTCCGGGCAGGAGAAGGCGGGCACGGCAGTTGTTCCAGACTGTCCGCATCTCCTCGCGTCCGTACCCGGATTCGATCTGAGCCAGGTCGTGGAAACAGAGCAGGAGCTGGATGCCCTGGCCTGGACCGCTCGATGTATAGCCAGCAAGGCGTGGAATCCGTGCGAAGTTCGCCGCCTCGTCCAGCGCCAGCAGAAGTCTTGGCGAGAGCACACCGTTTTGGGTTCGAGCCCGTGCGGTCGCTTTGCGGAGCAAAGTCGAGATCAGTGCCGAGAAGAGCGCGCGGCATCGTTCAGCCTCTTCCGCAGGTGCGACCAGATACAGCGTGCTTGGTTCCGCCAGCAGGAGATCGAGGTCGATCTCGCTCGATGTCGATGTGGAAGCGCACCGGATTCGCTCGTCGATCCACAAGCTCAGGCATGAGCGCGCGGTTGATGCAGTCGAGCCGGCTTCGCGCGCCGGCGTCTGTGCGTGAGCCAGCAAGAGGTCCGCCGCGCGCGGATCCGCAACGCTCTTCGCAAGCTCTGTGTAATCGGCGTGGGCAGTGCGATTGAGTGTGGAAACAACGAATCCCATGTCTTCACCGCGTTCTTTGGCCAAGACGCAAAGGGCGGTCACTAGGCTCGACGCAGACAAGTACCAGTGCGCATTGGCACCTCGCTTACCGCTGGCGGTGAAGTGATCGGCGAGCTCAGCTGCGGACCCGGAATCAGTCAGCGATGCGATTGGATTCCAGGTCGATGCGGACAAGCCGAGTTCTGCGAGCCAAGACGTGTCGCGATCGAGGGGAGCGAAGACGAAGACAGGACCGAGGCTGGCTCGATGTTTGGCGGTGAGTCGCACCAACTCTTCTTTGGTCGAGGTCGCGACTACGGTGCCCGACCAAGTGAGCAGGGTCGGCACGACAACGGTTGATGTTTTTCCCGAGCGCTGCACGCCGAGCAGCAGCACATTGTCTTCGGCCGGCGACTGCAGGACTCTATTCCCGATAAACCCGAGAACGATTCCATCGCCGTTGGACTGCTCCGGTACGCGGACGCGTCCCAGGTGCTTGCGGTCAAGTCGCCCAGCCCAGCGACTCGAGCCGTGGCTTTGCGGCCGTCGCGAGAAGAGTCGCTCGATCGCGATGTTGATCAAGCCGGTCACTGTCCCGACCAGTACGTCGGCGACCAAATTCGCGATGGAGGTCATCCGATCCAGCCCTCGCGATCAGCGCGCACAAGCTCTTGCTCGAGCTCGCGTTCCATGCGATCGCGATAGCGGCGAGCGACCCCGCGCAAATTGAGCAGTGTCGCGGCAATAGGTCGGCCATATCCGCGGTGTCGACGCCTTGCAACTTGCCGATGCGAGCGCTGTGGTTTCCGCTCGCGCAAGTGCCAGCGCGTCTCCGCAACCAATTGGCACTGCGGCTGTCTCATTGCCGACGGCCGCTCTGACATCCTAGGGTGAGGCTTGGCGTCCGGTTGAGTTGGCTGGTCGCCCTCTCGAGTTCTCGAATTTCGCATGAGTGACTCGATCTCGCGCTCGCGCGCCCGCTGGCGATCGATCTCGAACGCGATCGCATCCTTCATTCGTTGCAGCCGCTGGCGCGTGATCAGCAGAGTCGCGAAGTTGCCTGGGGCTATTTCGCGACGAGCTGCGAGCACGATGTGTACGTGGTGGTGCTTGGTGTTGCGGTGCTCAGCTGCGAACCAAGGCCCGAGACCATGCTCGCCGGCGTCCCTTTCGAGCTGGCGCATCGCCGCGCGCGCAATCAGTCTCAGGTCGAGACCGCGCCAGTCCTCCGGTGAGAGGATCATCCGGTAGACCGCTCGCTGGTGGTCTTGGAGCTCGCCTTTCTCGTTGCGCTGCCACTTCGGTTGCAGATCCTTGGTCGACCGGCGGACGAACTCGACTAGGCACTCACGCTCGACGTCGCTCGCGCTTCCATCGCGACCAAAGATGCGACCCAGTGGAGACGTGCGGTCGCGGTGAGTGACATACCGCGTGTAGCCATCGAGGCTTTCGTCACGGTCTGGCTCCAGGTGCTGGTCCCGAAACTCGACGTAGCGAAGGAATCCGCCCACAGCTTTGCGAACACCGCCGGCGACCGATACCGGCAGCCAGTTCAGGGCGAGGATCGAGGTCGCCGACCTCATCGCCCCGGTCCACGCTGCAACTTCGCCTCGACTAGCTCGATGCGTTCGATCGCAGCCCGGACAGCATCCTCGACCAGGCGACGCGAGAGAGTTATCCCGCCAGGCATGCTCGCTTCTTGAAGCTTGAGCACCAGCTCGACCGCGATCAGGATCGCCATCTCGCGGATGGCGGACTCATCTGGAATGCTTCCTGACGATTCGCGTTCGAGCTGCTGTTGCACCAGGCTTCGGATCAGCTGGCTGACCGAGACGCGTCGCCGCCGCGCCAGCATTTGCGCTTGATCCATGAGCGCGGGCCGGATGCGCACGTGGAGCTGCACTGAACGATTCGTCTTGATAGGCACTAGGCGCGAGCCCTCCGCTTGGCGAGCTGAACCCGGCGTCGCATCTGTCGAGGTGTGACGCCAGCCTCGCGTGCCAGGTCTTCGATCGGCTGACCCAGCACGGTGCGCCGATAGATCACTCGCAGGTCGTCAGCAGTCGCGAGTCCGATCGGCGTGTCGAGGAGAAGTCGCGGCTTGGAGCCATCCGGAGCGGGGGTCCGATCGTCGAGCTCCAGCGTCGCGTGATGCCGCTCCCTGATGAGCGCCTGATGGACTCTGCGCTCAGCGGCCTCGACCAGCCGGCGAGGGATCCACCGATCTTCGCAGTGCTGCTCCCAGGTGGCAGCGGCTTCGAGGACTTCGAGAACCAGCTGCTGGGCGACATCTTCCGGATCGGCGAATGGCGGGGATTCGAGCAGCGCTTTGCGGGCGTTGGTCAGCCACGGACCGAGGTGCTCGAGCAGCGCGGCTGCAGAT
>DATLKH010000348.1:0-5677 GCA_035538475.1 Candidatus Dormiibacterota bacterium
CGCCAGCAGCTGAAGGATTCGGTGCCGGGCGCGGAGAAGGTCACGATGACCGATTTCCTGGTCCGCGCCGCCGCCCTTGCCCTGCGCAAATTCCCTGAAGTCAACAGCTCGTGGGTCGAGGGGCGTTTTCAGCGCAAGCGGTCGATCAACATCGGACTCGCCGTCGCACCGAGCCAGGGCATGGGCTTGCTGGTTCCGGTGGTGCACGACGCGGACCTGAAAGACATCATCCAGATCTCGATCGAGTCACGACAGGTGATCGAGCGCGCCCGATCGGGGCGCCCCGGCGAAGGTGACTTGAGCGGAGCGACGTTCTCGATCTCCAACCTCGGCATGTACGGCGTCGATGAATTCACGGCGATCATCAACCCGCCAGAAGCGGCGATTCCCGCCGTCGGCGCGATCAAAGACATGCCCCTCGTCACCGACGGAAGGATCGAGCCCGGAAAGGTGATGCGGATGACGCTCTCGGTCGACCATCGCGTTTTCTACGGCGCGACCGCGGCGCAGTTCATGGCCGAGGTCAAGCGGCTGATCGAAAACCCTGTAACGCTCCTGGTCCCGCCGACGCAGTAGTCGAAGGGTTAAGCGACCGCCTCCGATGATTTCGGTTCAGGCTTGACCTCAGCGCCGCGTGCCGGCGGCAGGCTGAGGTGCATCCGCAAGTTCCCCGAATCGTCGAAGTCCGCCCACAGCCTGCCCTTCATCGCCGCCGCGAGCTCGCGTGAGATGGAGAGCCCGAGCCCGACGCCCGCGGTGGCCGACGCGCGAGACGGCTCGGCCCGATAGAAGCGTTCGAAGATTCGCTCCGGGTCGGGTCGAGGAACTCCAGCTGGATTTGAGATCACGGTCTCGACCAGGCCGCCGCTGAGGCGTGCGGCGGCGGTCACGGTGGATCCCTCGGGCGCGTACTTCACCGCGTTGTCGATCAGGTTGTCGAGGACCTGGTGCAGCCGCTCGGGGTCCGCCGCGACCGGAGGAATGTCGTCCGGAAATTTGAGCTGCAGTGCGAGCTTGCGGGCGTCGGCGCGGTGCCGCACCATCTCGAGCTCCTGGTCCAGCTGGCCGCCCAGGTCGACGGCCGTGATGTGCATCGAAATCGAACCCGCCTCGACGCGCGCCAGGTCGAGCAGCTCCTGGGCCATGCGCAAGACCCGTTCCGATTCCTCGTGGATGATCGTGGCGGCCCGATTTCTTTCGGTGTCGGTCAACAAGTTGCCGTCCACCAGGGCCTGGCTGAAGCCGATCAAGCTCGTCAGCGGCGTCTTCAGCTCGTGGGAGACGTTGGCCAGGAAGTCGCGCTGGATCTTGCGCGCACGCTCCACCGCTTCGGCCATCCGGTTGAAGGCGGACCCAAGGAGGCCGATCTCGTCCTGGCCCTTGATGTCGACTCGGCGCGAATAGTTGCCGGCCGCGATGTCCTCGGCTGCAGCCGCCAGCTGCGTCAGAGGGCGTGTCATCGACCGGTTCACGATCAGGATCAGCAGGATCGCGGCGATCAAGGCCACACCACCCGCCTCGAGCAGGCGCGTGGCCAGGTCCCCCGCGGCAGCCGATGTGACCTGGGATTGAGGTTGTGCGAGCACGACGTACGTGGCGTACAGCGGATCGCGCGCCGGAGGAATCTTTAACGCGGATGCAATGTAGGTCTCGCCGTCGATCGTGGAGCGCGCCTCGAACACGTTTGCCGTCCGGCGCGACTGCGTGACCGGTATCTGCATCCCGCTGGTGTCACTTCCGCCGCTGTCGTAAACGACTCGGCGTTCGGAATCCAGGAGCAGCAGGCGGTCGCCTGCCAGCCTGGGCGCGACGAACGTGTTCAATCGGTCGACGAAGTCGGCGGGCGAATCCTGACGGCAGCCTGCGCTCGCCGGGGCTCGTGAGAAGCACTCCTGCATCTTGACCGCTGCAGCCGCTCCCACCACCTGACGGTCGAGCTGGTCCTGGGCGCTCTGGAACTCGAGATCACGAATCAGGACCCAGGTGAGCAGGGCTGCGAGAAGGAGGCTTACGGCCACTATGCCGGCCGCGGCTGCGATCAGCCGGACTCGTAGGGTCAGGTTCCTGCCAGCTCCAGACGGTACCCGACGCCCCAAACGGTCTGAATGCTCGGATCCGTGATCTTCGCCGCCGCGAGCTTTTCGCGCACCTGCTGGACGTGGACGTCGACCGTGCGGGTGTAGCCCGGAAAGTCGTATCCCCACACCAGGTCGAGGAGCTCCGAGCGCTGGAAAACGCGCCCGGGGTGGCGCGCGAGCAAGGCGAGCAGGTCGAACTCCTTGGGCCGCATCTGTATGCGGTCGTCAGAGTGACGCACCTCATGGCGCTCGATGTCGATCTCGAGCCTGCCGGCGCGGATAACTTTCGGCTGATCGGGCTCGCTGCGGGCGCGCCTTAAAAGTGCCTTGGCTCGCGCGACCAGCTCCTGCGGGTGAAACGGCTTGGTCAGGTAGTCGTCGGCTCCGACCTCCAGCCCGACCACCTTGTCGGTGACTTCGTCGCGAGCCGTGAGCATGATGATCGGGACCTGGCTTTGCTTGCGGATCTCTTTGCAAACGGTCAATCCGTCCGTACCGGGAAGCATGATGTCGAGGATCACCAGATCGGGCTTGAGCTGCCCGAACTTGGCCACCGCTTGGTTCCCATCCCCCACTCCCTCGACCTCATAGCCCTCGCGGGACAAATACAACCGAGCCAGTTCGAGGATGTGCTTTTCGTCGTCGACGACCAGGACTTTTGAGTTCATCGGTTTGGCCATGTATGTAATAACTCTGCGGGAGTCAGGGTCCTGTTTTACACGTGTCAGGGAACTGTAATTGACCAAAGCCGAGATTTGCCCCACCTCCGGGGCGGTCTTCAGCCTAGGGCGGATGCGACGCGGCGGTTGAGCAGGCTGCGGCGATAGAACACGCGGCGCAGCACCTGCCGGCGCTCGTCTTCTTCAAGCGAGGAGACTCCATAGATAGCCCGGCGCTCGGATCGGCGCCGCTCAGCTCCTGACCTTCTGTTCTCCAAAGCTCTCTTATCCATAGTCGCCTGCATCTTTGTTCTCCATCCGCTGCGCCTCCACATCGGGGGTGCTTGGGTCGTCAGGAGTCCTCGAGGAAGGCGCGTTTGCCTCTCGTTTAACTGGGAAACGCCTGGGGCGCCGAGGATGGCTGAACCGAACCCGATCTAGGCGGCCCTTCTGACCGCCGGCTTCTCCCAGACCTCCCGCGGAGCCAGCCGGATGGCCCGGGTGGAGAGCGAGGCGGTGGCTCCGACCGCCCACCAGAAGAGGAGGGTGACCGACAGGTCGCCCCAGACGTCGCTGGTCATGGTGATCGGAAACAGGCCCAGGCCGCCCACGAACGCAATCAGCGGCATGACCTCCTCGAGGGACCCCTTGCGGGTCATCCGCAGCGCTTTCCAGCCGTAAAAGATGCCCAGGGCATAAAGGCCGAGGTACAGCCCGCCTCCCACGAGCCCGAGATCGCCGAACACGCCAAGCACAGCACTCTCGCCAGTGCCGACCAGCTTTCCGTAGCGGATCGTCGACGCGCCGGTGCCCAGGCCCATTGGGTGATGGAGATCGAACTTGAGGTCTTGAATCAAGTAGCCGTAGTGCTCGCGGGCCGAGCTGTCGTTGGCCAGGTTCCAGTGGATGCCTCCCCGCGACACGAGGCCGAGGTTCTGGTCGACTGCGGGAGCAATCGTGGTGTACGGGAAGAGCGCGAGTGCGGCCGCGATGCCCAGGACTGGGATCAATCCAAGGATCCAGGCGCGACGCAGAACGAGGAACAAAAGGACGGCCTCACCGACCAGGCCGAACAGGGCCAGACGGGTGAGCGAGAGCGCCACGCCGATCACGATGAGCGTGGTCAGCATCGCGATCCACCGGGCTGTCTGCTGAGGCACCCTCCGGTCCATCACGGCCACGGCCATCGGAAACAGCAGCAGCGCGGTGTACGCGATCCCGAGAGGACTCATGTACGTCGAGACCATGCGCCTGATCAGCGTTCCGTCGGAAAGGGTGAGGAAGAAGTTTTCGGGCAGCCCCGCCGGGCCCTGATATTTGAATCCAAGAAACGCGCTGTACTGGTTGATCCCCCAGTCCAGCCACACACGAGTCGGCAGCAGAAACAGCTCGAAGATCCCAAAGAGCGTCACGACTCCCGCGGCGCCGAGGCTCAGCCAAACCACGGCAAGCCTGTCGCGATCGTTCGGCGCACCGAGCGCACGCCCGAGAAAGTAGAGCAGGGGGATCAGGAAGAGAATGCGGAATCCAACCAGGCGCTGCGAGATGTTCGCGCCTGAATGAGTCACCGATTGAGGGAGCAGGAAGTAAGCGACCGTGATGAAGGCGAATGCAAGCGCGATCCAGTCAGACGGGATGAGCCTTCTGAACTCGAACTGGCGCAGCTGGGCTATGCGCGTGACCGCGATCACGGCCAGCAGGAAAAGGATCAGCTCCTTCCAGCCCTGAACCGCTCGCACGAGAACATGCGGTGTGCCGAGCTGCAGCAGCCACATCACCACGAAGTTGTGGAAAGCCATGCCCGCCACGAGCAGGCCGATGGCGACAAAGGGACGGCGCCAAGTCACCCAGAGCCCGGCGGCGACCAGGCCCAGAAGCAGCACGGCGAGCAACACCCCAATTGCCGCTGTCAAAGCGTCCCTCCTGGACTAAAACGGTTTCAGGTGCCTGAGATCCCCATCTGGACCTAACGCTTCCGGGCGGCCTTCTCCCGATTCTCTTCAGATCTCAGTACGAGCTTCAGTGGATTGCCGCTCAAGCCGAAGCGGTCGCGGATGCGCTTTTCCAGGTAACGCCGGTACGAGAAATGGAGCAGTTGGGTGTCATTCACGAACATGACGACGGTCGGAGCTTCCGCGCCCGCCTGAGTGGCGTAGGTGAGCTTCAAGCGCCTGCCTTTGTATGTCGGCGGCGGGTGTTCGAGAAAGGCTTCGCGCAGGATTCGGTTGAGCTCGTTGGGCGGAATCTTGATGCGGCGCTGGCCGATCACTTCGAGCGCTGTGGGAAGGATCGAACCAATTCCCTCTTTGGTCTTGGCGGAGACAACCACCACGGGCGCGAAAGGTGCGAACTTGAAATCGCCGGCCAGTGCCTTGCGCCAGTGCGCGACCTTCCGCTGCGCCGGCTCCACGAGGTCGATCTTGTTGACGACGATTACGAGACCTTTGCCTGCGTCGAGGGCGTAACCGGCGACATGCTGGTCTTGCGCTAGCACCCCCGCGGACGCATCGATCACCAGCAGCACCGCGTCCGCGCGCTCCATGGCGTGGATTCCACGGAGCAGGCTGTAGCGCTCGAGCCGGTCGCGGCTCGAAGATTTGCGCCTGATCCCGGCGGTGTCCACGAGCACGACGGGCACGCCATCGAAACTCAGTTCGGTGTCGACGGGATCGCGCGTGGTGCCGGGAATCGGACTGACGAGAGCCCTCTCGTCGCCGAGCAACGCATTGAGCAGCGACGACTTGCCGACGTTCGGGCGGCCCATGATCGCAATCCGGTCCGCTGATTCTTCACCTTCCGATGCGGCTTCTGGCGCGGGCAACAGATCGAGCACGCGGTCGAGAAGCTCCCCCACTCCCAGTCCGTGCTGTGCCGAAATCAGAAATGGCTCGTCGAAGCCCAGCTCGAGAAGCTCGTGGGCGAAGTGCCGCTCGCTCGGAG
>DATLKH010000349.1:0-2057 GCA_035538475.1 Candidatus Dormiibacterota bacterium
CACCTGATGCCCCCGAATCTGATCATCGTCATCAACGACAACGGCCGCTCCTACGCGCCGACGGTTGGCGGCATGGCTCGCCACCTGTTGCAACTTCGAGTGGATCCGCGGTACGAGCGCTTGAAGGACGAGATCTCTCACCTGTTGAGTGGACTTCCGCTCGTGGGTGCGACCGCGGACCAGGCCGCTTACCGAGTGAAGGAAGGTCTGAAGCAGCTCCTCCAGCCGTCGACCATGTTCGAAAGCCTCGGCATCAAGTACGCAGGTCTTGTCGACGGTCACGACGAAGCCGCGCTCGAAGAGGTGCTGACGCGGGCGAAGAAGCTGCGCGAGCCGGTGGTCGTCCACGTGGTCACGGAAAAGGGCCACGGCTATGGGCCGGCGGTCGAAGACGAGATCGACAAACTGCACGGTGTGGGAGCGTTCGACCCGCTGACCGGAAGGCCCCGCACCACCGAGCTGACCTACACCGACGTTTTCGGTGAGGCGATGATGAGCGCCGCGGTGCGACGGCCGGAGCTCTGCGCCATCACCGCAGCGATGGCGTCGTCAACCGGACTCTTGAACTTTGCGAAAGAGTTTCCGGATCGGTTCTTCGACGTCGGAATCTGCTAGCAGCACGCGGTCACATTCTCCGCCGGCCTCGCGATGTCCGGCATGCATCCCGTCGTCTGCATCTACTCGACGTTCCTGGCGCGAGCGTTCGACCAGACCATCATGGACGTGGCTCTGCACAAGCTGCCGGTCACCTTCGTGATCGATCGCGCGGGCGTGACGGGACCCGACGGAGCCTCACATCACGGCATCTTCGATCTGTCGTATCTCCGCCTCATCCCGAACCTGAAGATCGCGGCTCCGAAGGATGCGACCGAGCTCTGTGCGCTGCTCGAGACGGCGATCGACACGGACGGTCCCGTCGCGATTCGCTACCCGAAAGGGCCGGTGCCGGCAACTCCAGACCTTCCGGTCGAACCGCTGCCCGTCGGCCGGTGGGAAGAGCTGCGCAAGGGCTCGGATGCGGTCATCTTCGCGGTCGGCCGGATGGTGGAGGTGGCGAGCGAAGCCGCGAGCCGTCTCGAGCTCCAGGGAGTGTCATGCGCCGTGGTCAACGCGCGCTGGATCAAACCCGTCGATCCGCGAATCGCGGATTGGGCGCGCAATCACCCCGCGGTCTTCACCGTGGAGGACAACGTCGGCACAGGAGGATTTGGCGGCGCGGTGCTGGAAGCGCTCGCCCCGCACGGCCTGGCCGGCCGCGTGCGAACGCTTGCATTGCCGGATGAGTTCTTGCCGCAGGGGAAAGCGGCCGAGATCCTGGGTGAGCACGGTCTCGACGCCGCAGGGGTGGCGAAATCGGTGTATGAAGCGATCAGAGGCCGGATTCCGGAGAAAACCGAGAGCTAGAGCTTCTTGCGGCCGGTGAAGCCCTCGCCGATCCGGTGCCAGTGCTCCACCCGTTCTTCGCCCAGCTTCCAGCAGAGTTCGACCAATTCGCCGTCGCGATAGCTGGGGAAGTCGATCAAGCCCTCGAGCGGACCCTTGAGCTGGATGCCCAGGCTGTTGAGGTTCAGCACCGCTTTCAGGAGCTCTTCCTCTGCGCCTTGCACAGCGTCCTGAGCCTGCTGCGCGCGCTCCCGATCTTCGCCGTTGGCACCGGGCCGCGACGCCGAGTACTCAGCCATCTTCAGCTGCTCCTCGAGGTCGGGTCTCAGGGCGGAAAGCTCCGCGATTTGCGCCACGATCGGGCGGATTCGCGGCAGGTCTCGATTTGCCTCCTCGACGGTGTACGTGCGGAGCCTCTGCACGGCTCAACGATACTTCCTTGAATGGAGCCCGCGGCGATGAGAAAGCGCGTCGCCGAGGCCAGGTTGGCTCGCCTTGCGACCGTCGGCCCGATGGGAAAACCTCATTTGGTGCCGATCACGTTTGCGCTCGAAGGCGACACCCTCTACTTCACCATCGATGCCAAGCCAAAGCGGACCACTGACCTGCAGCGGCTGAAGAACATCGCCGCCAACCCCGCGGTCTCGGTCCTGATCGATCATTTCGAAGAGGAC
>DATLKH010000350.1:0-1951 GCA_035538475.1 Candidatus Dormiibacterota bacterium
CCATCGAGGCACGCGGGAGGATGTACGAGTCGGACGCGGAGGGAAGGAAAACGACCGGCAGGGCCAGGGCGATGACGGCCGGAAAGAAGCCACCAGAACGTTCGAGAAGGCGCCTCACGGCCCCTCTTCTTAACCGAAATCGACTTTCAGAATCGGACGTTATATTAGGTGCAGAGCCGCCAGAAGGCGTCGCTGAAGCGTTGAGGAGGTGCTGGCCCCACCTAGGTAACAATCGAGTCCAGGAGGAGAGGGATCTTGTATCCGTTTGAAAGATTCACAGAGCGGGCCAAGAAAGTTCTGACGCTCGCCCAAGAAGAAGCAGAACGATCGCACCACAGCTACATCGGCACCGAGCACCTGCTCCTGGGACTCCTGCGTGAGGGAGAGGGCCTCGCCGCCAAGGTTCTGAACAACCTCGGCGTGGAGATCGGCAAGGTTCGCCAGACGATCGAGTCGGTGCTCGGTCGCAACGAGCGGATCATCATCCAGCAGATCATTCCGACGTCGCGCGTGAAGAAGGTCATCGAGATCTCCTTCGAAGAGGCGCGCCGCATGGGCCACAACTACGTCGGCACCGAGCACCTGCTCCTCGGCCTTCTCATCGAGGGCGAGGGCATCGCCGCGCACGTGCTCGAAGACCTCGGCGCGAACCTCGAGAAGGTCCGCGGCGAGATCGAGCGGCTGCTCCACGACTCCAGCGCGGAGACCGAGGCGGAGCCGGCGCCGAAGAAGCCGTCGAAGACGCCGCTGCTCGACCAGTTCGGCCGTGACCTCACGGAGCTAGCGCGGCGCAACCAGCTCGACCCCGTCATCGGTCGCGAGACCGAGATCGAGCGCGTCATCCAGATCCTCAGCCGCCGCACCAAGAACAACCCGGCGCTCATCGGTGAGCCCGGCGTGGGCAAGACCGCGATCGCTGAAGGGCTCGCGCAGCAAATCAACCTCGGCAACGTGCCCGAATCGCTGCAGCACAAGCGCGTGCTCACGCTCGACATGGGCGCGCTGGTCGCCGGAACCAAGTACCGCGGTGAGTTCGAGGAGCGGTTGAAGAAGATCCTCGACGAGATCCGCTCGAGCCGCGAGGTCGTGCTCTTCATCGACGAGCTGCACACGCTCGTCGGCGCAGGTGCGGCCGAAGGCGCGATCGATGCCGCGAACATCCTCAAGCCCGCGCTCGCGCGTGGCGAGATCCAGTGCATCGGCGCGACGACGCTCAACGAGTACCGCAAGTACATCGAGAAGGACGCAGCTCTCGAGCGCCGCTTCCAACCGGTGTTCGTCGACCAGCCGACGTTGTCGGAGACGATCGACATCCTCAACGGCGTCAAGTCGCTTTACGAGAAGCACCACCGCGTGACCATCACCGACTCCGCGGTCCACTCGGCCGCGGTGCTGAGCGACCGCTACGTCAGCGACCGCGCGCTTCCCGACAAGGCGATCGACCTGATCGACGAGGCGTCGGCGCGCGTGCGCATGAAGCTCACGACCACACCTGACGAGCTGAAGGAGCTGCAGAAGGAGATCCGCCGCCAGCGCGCGGAGCAGGACGACTCCGTGAACAAGCAGGACTTCGAGGCCGCGGCAAGCGTGCGCGACCGAGTGAAGAAGCTGCAGGACAAGCTCGCGGCCAAAGAAGCGCAGTGGCGAGACAAGCTAGGCGAGACGGTGCCCGACGTGGGCGAGGAAGACATCGCCCAGATCGTGGCCGCGTGGACCGGCGTTCCGGTGTCACGCCTTGTCGAGGAAGAGAGCTCGCGTCTTCTGCGCATGGAAGAAGAACTGCACAAGCGCATGGTCGGTCAGGACGAGGCGATCGTCACCGTCTCACAGGCTGTGCGCCGCGCGCGCGCGGGACTCAAGAACCCGCGCCGGCCGATCGGGTCGTTCATCTTCCTTGGACCAACCGGCATCGGCAAGACGGAGCTCGCACGAGCTCTGGCCGAGTACCTCT
>DATLKH010000351.1:0-3467 GCA_035538475.1 Candidatus Dormiibacterota bacterium
GCTCAGCATGGCCAAGGCTGAGGCGAGGCTTGGAACAGAGCTCCGCTGATGAATCGAAACGGAGTTGTTCCGCCGGTGGCGGCGGCGATCGCGATGATCGTCGCCGCGCTGGCCTGCCTTTTCGGGTGGCACATGCACACCTCGGATGCGGAGAGTTTCGCAGCACAGCAGCGCTCGGTCGAGCTGCTTACGCACCGAGTGGACGAGCTGGAGGCTCGCGCCGGCGCTGATCCCGACTGGTCGTCGATCGCATTGCGTGTCGAATCTTCGGTCGTCACGATCGAGACCGCAAACTCGCTGGGCTCGGCGTGGGTCGTCCGGTCGGACGCTCAGGGGACGGACCTGGTGACCAACTTTCACGTCATAGAGGCGGCGTTTTCGGACGGGACGGCAAAGGTACAGATCCGGCACGATGACCGCACGGTCGAGGGGACGATAGTGCGTGTTGACCGGACTGATGACCTGGCCCTGATCCACATCGACCTGAAACTCTCACCTCTACCGCCGGCGACGGCGCGGCCCAAAGTCGGCTCGACGGTCGTGGCTGTCGGATCCCCTCTGGGTCTGGACGGCAGCGTTTCGATCGGCGTCGTGTCCGGCTACCGAAGTCTCGATGGCAGCGACTACATCCAGTTCTCGGCGCCAGTCAGCCCTGGCAACAGCGGAGGGCCGGTGGTCGATTCGCAAGGTCGGGTCGTGGCGGTTGCCTCGGCGAAGCTTGTGGGTGACGGCGTCGAAGCGCTCTCGCTCGCGATCCCGGTACAGGTGGCGTGCGAGAACCTGGCGGCCTGCAGCTCCTAGCGAGAGCGCGCGCCGCTGAGCGCGGCGCGGATGCGGTCAAAGACCGCCTCGGGCGATCCGACCCCATCGACCTCATGGATCGTCGCGTGGCGCGATCGGTAGTAATCGAGGACCGCCTCGGTCCGCCGCTCGTACTCGCGCATGCGCTCGGCGATCGTCTCCAGCGTGTCATCTTTTCGTCCTTCGACCTGAGCGCGGTGCAAAAGCCGCTGGACGAGGGCGTCATGCGGGACTTTGAGCGCGACCACGAAATCGACTTTGTGCCCTTCTTCGGTCAGCATCACGTCCAGCGCCTTGGCCTGGGCGACAGTGCGCGGGAAACCGTCCAGCAGCACGCCCACACCTCGTTCTGCTTCCGGCAGCCGGCTCCGCACGATATCGACAATCAGCCGGTCAGGCACAAGGTCGCCGGCGTCCATGATCTTGGCCGCTTGCTTGCCGAGAGGCGTGCCGCGGGCCACCTCCGCCCGAAGAATGTCTCCCGTCGAAAGGTGGTTGATGTGCAGCTCGTCCTGCAGCTTCGCGGCCTGCGTCCCCTTGCCGCTTCCGGGCGGGCCGAAGATGATCCCGATCATGGTGAGATGTGAATTCTGCGCCGCCGGCGCCACCAGCGGTTGGCCTGCTCCGCGAGGAGGCTGGCGATCGCGGGGTCGGGTCCTGCAGCCACGCCTTCTTCGCTGAGGGCGAGCCACCGCCGTGTGATCTCGACGTAGAGATCGGCTTCAGTCCAGCCCGGCATCCGCTCGAGGACATGGTGGGTGCGGATGGCTTCCGCAATCGGCGTGTACACGTGGTCGTACCAGCTCGCGGCCGCCTCTTGTAGAGGCACCTCGCGGTGCTGCTCGAGAGACAGGAAGTAAGCGTGGCCGAGGATGTGCTTGAGGATTTCGTCGTACCGACCAAGCCGGCTGATCGCGATGCGAGCTTGTGGGCGAGTGCGATGGAGCTGGGTGACGTCGAGAAATGCAGCGTACTCGGCTGCGAGGAGCAGCGCCGCAGCATCGACATCGAGGCGGAGCGGCGCCCGCGTCCGGACGTTGATCACGCGGGCGCGGATGGTGGGTCGCTCCAATGCCCTTGCCACGGAAACACGGCGGTGTCCGTCGACCACGTAGTACTTGTCGTCCACCTTGTAGACCTCGATCGGCGGCACGTCGCTTTCGATCATGGCCTGGTAGATGTTGGCCCAGCGATCTCGAAGCTTCGGGCTGACCGGCAGGAACGTCGGATCGAAGTCGACGGCTTTGGAAACAGGACCGACCGAACCGACGATGCGATCGATCGGGATGTCCTGGACGCCGCCTTCCGATCGACCCTCGAGACCTGCCGCTTTCAACACAGCATCGAATGAATGCAGGCGTCGCGCTCGTCCGCTCAGGATCGCACGCAGCGACCGCCGGAAGGCCTTTGCGCGCGCAGCATCGAAGTCTTCGAGGGCAGCGAACCGCTGCACGCCCGAAAGTTTGACGCTACCGGCTAAAAGACCGCTTTCTCGGTTTCGGACTCGAAGAAGTGAAGGCCGCGCGTGTCGAGGCCGAGCTTCACACGATCGCCGGGCGCCACGGCCATGCGGGGATCGACCCGGGCCGTGACCTGGTCGCCGCCCACCATTCCGTAAAGGAACTGGTCGGAGCCAAGACGCTCGACGACGTCGACCTTCATGTCCAGCGTCGCCCCGCCGTCGGTGACCCGGTCGGTGATCGCTTCGGGCCGGAAGCCGATCGTGCCTTTTTGCGGTGGGACCGACTGGGGGAGCTTGACCTCGAATCCTGATGCCTTCGCCGAGCCGTCGGTGACGTTGGCCGGCACGAAGTTCATGGTCGGGGTGCCGATGAATCCGGCCACGAACAGGTTCGCGGGGTGATCGTAGATGTCGCCCGGCGTGCCCACCTGCTGCAGGATGCCGCCGTTCATGATCGCGATCCGGTCACCCATCGTCATCGCTTCGACCTGGTCGTGGGTGACGTATAGAAAAGTGGTCTGCAGGTCGCGGTGCAGCTTCTGGAGCTCGACTCGAGTCTGGCCGCGAAGCTTGGCATCGAGGTTGGACAGCGGCTCGTCGAGCAAGAACACCTTTGGGCTGCGGACGATCGCGCGTCCCAGCGCGACGCGCTGCCGCTGGCCACCGGAAAGTGCTCGAGGCTTGCGGTTGAGGAAGTTGTCCAGTCCAAGGATGCGTGATGCGTTCCGGACTCGCTTGTCGATTTCCGACTTCTTCATGTGCTGCATCTGCAGCGGAAACGCCATGTTGTCGTAGACGCTCATGTGCGGATAGAGCGCGTACGACTGAAAGACCATGGCGATGTCGCGATCCTTGGCGGCGACGTTGTTCACCACGCGGTCGCCGATCAGGATCTTGCCCTCGCTGATCGCCTCGAGGCCGGCGAGCATGCGCAGGACGGTCGACTTTCCGCAGCCGGACGGCCCAACCAGGACCATGAACTCCTTGTCCTTGATCTCGACGTTGAAGTCTTTGACGACGGTTAAGTCTGCCGTGTACCGCTTGACTACGTGGTCATAGGTGACTGATGCCATCTCTTCCTACCCTTTCACCGAACCGGCGAGAATTCCGCGCACGAAGTAACGCTGCAGTGTCAAAAAGACAATCAGTGGCACGATCATCGAGAAGAAAGCGGCCGAGGTCAATAGGTTCGTTCCCTGGCCGA
>DATLKH010000352.1:0-7925 GCA_035538475.1 Candidatus Dormiibacterota bacterium
GCGCCCGGCAGCTCCGGTCAGCTCGAAGTCGGACAGCGTCCCGCTGAGCACGGGCATCACGGTCCCGCCCACTTCGATCTTGGTTGGTATGTCGGGCGACTCGCCGTAGGTCAGATCGATGTGGATGAAACTCTGGCGTCCCATCTTGGTCCCCTGCTCGCTGACGATCGAAAGTCTCGGCGCGCGCTTGATCAGGCCGTACCTGACGGCAAACGGGCCCAGTGGTCCACTCGCGGAACCAGTGGCCGGATCCTCCGCGATGTCGACTGAGAACATCCTGCTGTAAAGGCGATCGGCGCCCACAGCGGCAAAGATGAAGACCGCGTCTACGCCGCGTCCATCGAACAATCGCCTCAGATTCGCCCTGATCGACGTTGCCGCGTCGACCGCTTGCTTGTCGCGCAGCGCGACATACAGGAACGGAACCCCGGTGGTGGCAATCTGCGCCGGCACGCTGGCGACGATCTGAGATGCCTCGAGGTCGAGAGCCGAAGCCACCTCTGAGTGCGGGACGACTCCGCCGAAGCTGACTTGTGGGTGGGTCATCCACAAGACTGTGTGGCCGGTCGCCCGTTCCGCACGGACCGGAATGGGTCCGACCGTCTCCTCCAGCACGAACTGCATGCCGGTTGCGATTCCCTCTTCGAGCAGTACCCACGCCGTGCCGATGGTGGGGTGACCGGCGAAGGGCAGCTCGGACACAGGTGTGAAGATGCGCACCTTCGCGGCGTGCGAGGCGTCCTCGGGCGGCAGCACGAATGTCGTCTCGGAGAAATTCATCTCGCGCGCGATGCGCTGCATGACCTCGGTCGACAAGCCCTTGCCGTCGACGACCACGGCAAGCTGGTTGCCCGCGAGCGGCTTTTCAGTGAAGACGTCGACGATCCGGATTGGGCGTGGCACGTCTAAAAAGGTAGTACGAGGTCGGTTACGCCAGGGGTGCCTCGATCATGGCCGCGTGACCAGGCAGGTGGTCGTGCCGTGAGCCAGCAGCTTGCCTGTGGCTTCGGCGATTACCTTGCCTTCCGCCGTAGCGATCCGAGCGCCGCGATGCACGATCGACCCTTCGCATCGGACGCGGCCGGTTTCGATGGTGATCGGCCGGATGAAGTTGACTTTCGTCTCCACGGTCGTGTAACCCTCGCCCGCAGCGAGCGTCGAGTGGATGGCACAACCGAGGGCGGAGTCGAGCAGGGCCATCGCAAATGCCCCGTGAACAACGCCGATCGGGTTGTACAGGTATTCCGCTGGTTCGCCGACGAAGACGGCTCTGCCTTCTTCGAATTCGGCGCCTGTGAATCCCATCGTTTCCGCGATGGGTGGAGGCGGGAGGCGACCTTCCAGGATCTCTCTGAGCACCTCGAGACCGCTCTTGCCGGCTGAAGCCTTGAGAGCCGCGAATGGGTCCTGCCAGGTGATGGTCCGCGTCCGCTGTGTGGCGTCAGCCTTCATTGATGGTGGGAAACACCATATCGCTATCCGAGAGCCGCATATGCAGCGACCAGACCAAGCAGAGCGATGGCTGATCCGCTCGCGACGCTGATGCCGCGGACGACGCGCGGGGTCAGGCGCGATCGCAGAGTTCCGGCTGCCACCACGAGCAAGCACCACCACGCCGCTGACCCAAGGAGCACACCCAAAACCACAACCGCCGGTCGCGCCCAGGAACCAGCCGTGCCCAGACCGAGCGCTGCCGCGAGCGCGGCGAAGGAAACGATGGTGGCCGGGTTTGTGATCGTCAGCCCAACCATCGAGACGTAGGCCATTGCGAGGCCTCGACCGTTGGTTGTGGGCGCTGTCTCGATCGATACCCCCTCCAGCAGGATTCGAACTCCCAGCGCCACCAAGACCAGAGCCCCGACCAGCGCGAGTGGCTTCCGCTGCGCCGCAATTGCCGCCGACAGCGCGGCGAACCCGAAGACCGCAACGGCGGCGTAGAAACCGTCCACGGTGGCGACGCCGAAACCGGAGAGGAGGCCATGCAGCCGGCCCCGGACTAGCGTCCGTCTAACGCATAGAAAGAAGATCGGTCCCGGCGACGCGGCGACCGCAAAGCCGAGGGCAAAGCCTCTGAGCGCAAGACTGAACACCGCTTCCTCTCATGGAGGGCCAATTTTAGGCTGAAAACTCTGCGCGTTCTGCTATACCCGCGCGCGTGAATCCGCGGTTGAGGTTGATCGCCGGCGCTTTCTTGATTGCGATCGCGGTTTTGGTGTTCCATCAGTTCTTCGCGACAGCGGTGAGCAACCGGTGTGATCCGGGCAACTCGCAGTTCTCAATGCTGAAGAGCCAAGGCGTGATGACATTTCGCCCTAGCGGAACGCTCTTGACCTGGGAGAACGACGGGCCAGACAACAGCTGGATTTGCTCCGAGGCCAGCCTGTCGATCAGCTATATCGGCGCACAGCTGAAATCGATGTTCGACGCAACACGAGCCGAAATGTCCTCGGATGGTTGGACGGGTGGAGAGATCTTCCTGAAGGACCAGAACTTCGCGTCCTATGAAAAGGAAGTGGGCGGAGTGAGGCTCGAGGCGGTCGTCCGGAAACAGGCGCTCTGGATCGAAGTCGACATGAATGCGCCCGGGCTCCATCTCGGCGAACCTGGCTTCTAAGCAAGGTACGGCGCGGGCTTTCCAGTCTCGACGTAGTCCTTGAGCCGTCCCACGACCCGTCCCCATGTGTAGTTGACGGACGCGAGATCCTTCGCAGGCAGTTGGTCGGGCCAGCCTTCGTGACTGAACAGAACATCATGAGTCCCGTTCTTGCCCGGCTCGATCTCCCATACCACCGTCGTGCCCTTCCAGGCATCGAAGCCGCCATGCGTGGACCAGCGGACGCGCTTGCCTGGCGTCAGCTCTTCGATCTTGAGCTCCAACACCGGACCGTGGAACCCGAACCGCGCGATCGATCCAACCTTCGGCTCAGCGTGACTGTCCGGAGTCCAGAATCCGGCCAATCCTTTCGCCGTCGAAAGCGCCTCATAGATCTTGTTTGCGTCGCCTTCGATCGAAACCAGATGCATCAACGGCCCAGCCATCTCCAGCCTCCTAAAGATTGAACTTAATTAAGCAAGATCTTAGAATGGGTGTGTTGCCAGCGCAAGTAACGACTCGCGATCCCCTGTTGGCGTTGGCCAGCCCACGCCGTCGCGAGATCCTGCGCCTGGTCTGGTCGAGCGAGCGCTCAGCGGGCGAGATTGCGCGGGCCTTCGACGTGAGCTGGCCCGCGATCTCACAGAATCTGCGCGTATTGAAAGAGGCTGGCCTGATCACGGAGCGGCGCGCCGGCACGAGCCGGCTGTACTCCGCGGACCATGTGGCTCTCAAACCGCTCGAGGCTTATTTGCGACGAATGTGGTTGCGGAATGTTGATCGCTTACGTTTGCTTGCGGAGGCGGAAGAACGGAAGCGCACGTCGAAGTAGAGCTGCAGATCGCCGCGACGCCGGCGACAGTCTTTTCTTATCTGGTCGAGCCGGAAAAGTTCGTTCTCTGGATGGGCCTCGAAGCCCGCATCGACCCCACTCCAGGCGGGAAGTTCTGGTTGGACGTCGATGGCGAGCACATCGCCGCGGGCCGCTATGCCCTGATCGAGCCGCCCCACCGCCTCGTGTTGACCTGGGGCTGGGAGGGGAATCGGGACGTGCCGCCAGAATCCACGACTGTCGAGATCACGCTCACAGAGCTCCCACAAGGAACGCTGCTCAGGCTGCGTCACAGCGGGCTCCCAAGCGAGGCCGAGCGGGAGAGCCATCGCGATGGCTGGCTCCGATATGCGACCAAGCTGCAGGGGCTTTTAGCGTCCTCGGGCGGCAGGCAACCCTTTACCCGCGTTTAGCCAAGGTTTATCTATGCTCTTCGGGCCGCCGTGCTCGAGATCCTTCGGAACATCGTCCGCCACAAGCTGCGCAGCTTCCTGACGATCTTCGGGATCGTCATCGGTGTGATCGCGCTCACCACCATGGGAGCGCTGGCCGAGAACTTCAACGCACTGCTGGACGGTGGCGTCAAGTATTACGGCGGCAACATCACGGTGGGCGCGCCCGATGGTCAAGCGTCGATCCTCCCGTTGAGCAAGAAGGACGAGATCCATCAGGTCGACGGCGTGGCGGCCGTGTTTCCGGGCTACAGCTTCTCGATGAAACCAGGTGCGCTGGCCGCAGTCAGCCTGGGGGTGCCGGACACGATCGTGGCCACGGATCCTGCCGAGAATTCGTGGAGCTCCCTGCAGCTCACGTTTTCCGATGGCCACGACATCGAGGCCGACTCCAGCCTGCAAGTGGTCCTCGGTTACTCGGTCGCCAAGGAATTCAACAAGAAGATCGGGGATGCGATCGACCTGCCGGTCAAGCCGTCGGACGCCAAGGCCGACTTCGTCAACCACACCTTCAAGGTGGTCGGGCTCCTGAACCGTACGCGTACGGCCCCGGACAACTTCGCGTACATCAACATCGCGGACGGCCAGATGCTCCTGCACGACCAGCTTCCAATCGCCATCCGCGACACGGTGGATGCCTCGACCATCACCGAAGGCTTCAGTGTTTACGCCAAGCCAGGGACCTCGACGGCTGATCTGGACAAGATCGCCGACCGCATCAACCAGCAGGTCACCGGGGTCAAAGCGACCAGGCCAAGCGAGGTCGTCAATGCGTTCAAGCAAGGAGGTGCGGTTTTCACCGCGATCACCACCGCCGCAGCCCTCCTGGCGCTGATCATCGGCGGCCTGTCGGTGGTGAACACGATGTTCATGGCGGTGGCGGAGCGTGTCCGAGAGATCGGTCTCAAGAAGGCCGTGGGTGCGACGACGTTCAACGTGATGGGCGAGTTCATGCTCGAAGCCACGTTGATCGGGTTGTTGGGCGGGCTGATCGGATACGGGCTCGGCGTGCTGATCACCGTCATAGCCAACACCACGACTCCTCCCAGCCAGCCGACGCTTTTCCTGGTCACGCCGACTCTGACGATTCTGGCCATCGGATTCGCGACAGCGTTGGGCGCGGTCGCCGGCGTTTTGCCCGCATGGCGCGCGGCCCGCATGGATCCCGTGATCGCTTTGAGGACCGAGTAGATGCAAGGCGACGTCAAGCTCGAAGGCCTGACCAAGCACTACAAGCGCGGCGCCGAGATCATCCACGCCCTCGAGGACGTCTCGCTCAACATCGAGCGAGGCGATTTCATCGCTGTGGTCGGCCGGTCCGGGAGCGGCAAAACCACGATGCTCGATCTGCTCGGGCTCTTGCTCAAACCAACCTCAGGAAAGCTCTTCATCGACGATATCGACACCGCCAGGCTGAGTGACCGCGATCGCGCACACATGCGGGCACTTCGCATCGGCTTCGTGTTCCAGGAATACAACCTGCTGTCCGGTCTGAACGTGCTCGAGAACGTGATGCTTCCGCTGCGCTACGTCAAAGGCCGCAAGGACGGACGCGGGCACGCACTCGAGTTGATTGAACGGGTCGGGTTGAGCGACCGGATCAAGCATCGGCCGGCGGAACTGTCCGGCGGACAGATGCAGCGGGTCGCGATCGCTCGGGCGATGGTCAACCGGCCCTCGCTGATCCTGCTCGACGAACCGACCGGGGCCGTCGACACCGAAACGGCGCAGCAGCTGGTCGACCTGCTCAAGCGTCTCAATGGCGAGGAGCAGGTCACGATCGTGCTCGTGACGCACGACGTGGACGTGTCTGCGCAGGCCAAGCGCGAGATCCGGCTCAAGGACGGCAAGGTGCTTACCGATCAACGGGTCGAGGTAGCAACTCCGGTAGCCTGAACCGTCTGAAGATCGGACTCGGTTTACCGAATTCGGACGAGAGCCTTCACGAAGGGCACTTGCTTCTCGAGATCGCGCGCCGCGCGGAATCTGCGGGATTCTCGACGCTCGCGACCATCGGTCGGGCCGCGTTTCCGTCGTTCGAAGAGCTGATCACTCTGGCCGCCGCGGCGGCCGTGACCCAGCGCATCGGCTTGATGACCGACATCTTGCTGGCCTCGACGCGCGAGCCGGTTTTGCTCGCCAAGCAGGCGGCGACGCTGGACCAGCTCTCGGGCGGCCGGTTCGTGCTCGGCGTGGGCGTCGGCGTCAGACAGGACGATTTCACCGTCACGGGCATGAACTATCACGATCGCGGCAAGCGCATGGATGCTGCCCTGGAACTCATGCACCAGGCGTGGCGTGGCGAGCCGGTGCCGGGCACGACGAAGGCGGTCACCCCGCGTCCGGTCAACGGCCGCACTGTGCCGATGATGTTCGGCGGCAACGCCGAGCAAGTGGTGCGGCGAGTTGTGAAATACGGCATCGGCTTCACGCTGGGTGGAGGCAGGCCGGACGCTCTCCACGGAATGATGCAGCGGATCGATCCTGCCTGGAAGGCGGCCGGACGAGAGGGCCGCCCCGAGTATCGAGCCCTGTCCTACTTCGCCCTGGGTCCCGACGTGGCGGCCGAAGCTGAGCGGAACATCCGCGCGTACTACGGAGACTTCGGACCGAGAATCTTCGCCGCCGCGCCGAAGACAGCGGAACAAGCCAAAGAGCGGGTCAAGATGTTCGAGGCGATCGGGTGCGACGAACTGATCTTCTTCGTGACAGCCCCGTCAATCGAACAGGTGGACAGGCTGGCCGCCGCCGTCCTCTAGTGGTTCGAGCGATAACCACCGGCGTGTAATCTGCGTTGCCTACTCCGATGGTTCGCCGCTTCCTGCTGCCGGCCGGCATCGTTCTTGGGATCGTGGCCGCTTCCGTGGTCGCCCATTCCGCATACGGGGCGCTCAAGAATCCGCCCTCCTCTTCGCCTGGCGCCGGCAGCGTCAGCCAGACCTGTATGCCGCAACCCTGTGCCAACGTCGACGGCTACGTTCTTTGGGTGTCGAATGTGCACGTCGACGGTGCGGTGGTGCACATGACCGTGAAATTTCAAAATCGCAGCTCGTCAACTCACGCTTCACCTGAAGATCTGCAGCTGATCGATGGATCGCGTCATGCATCGACTCCGGCCGGCGATGTCACCGGCTGCACCACATGGACGCGGCATCAGTTCAGCAAATCCGGCGATATCTTCGGGCCGATCGACATTTGCTTTCATGTCACGAACCCCTCGCCGCCTTTCACCCTCAGGTGGTCGCCTGACGAAGGCGCGTTCTGCTGCGAGACCGACATCAAGATTTCCGGTGCCTGAGCGCAATCGCCCGATCGGGACGGTTGGTGATCAGCGCTTCGACTTTGGGGTCATCGATGAACCGCCGCATCGACCTGACCCGGTCCACCGTCCATACCCAAACCGGCACCTCGCATTGATCGAGTCTCTCCGGCGTCGCGTCTTTCTGCTCCAGCGCCATGAAGTCGATCGGGCTGACTCTCACAGCCGGAAATTTCTGCTTGATGACGCGAATTGACTCTTCGAAGTCAGGTGTGGCGACGATCCTGCCGGCCGGAAGGCGCTCCAGCGCTCGGCTGATGAGATCGATTTCGTAACCGGATTCCTTCACATCGAGATGTAGGCCGAGTTCACGCCGGCTGACGGCCTCGAGGATTTCGTCGAGGGTCGCGTGATTGGTGCCGGCTTTCGGAGCGTCATGCGCGTCGATGATCACGCCCTGGTGGCGGCGAACGTCGATCTCGATGAAGTCCGCGCCTGAGTCGAGCAGCGCGGGATAACCCGCATGGGCGACGATCAGCACACTAAGAGCATGGCCACTGTCCTAGTCACCGGCGCCGGCGGCGCGGTCGGTTCGGCGACCGTCGATGTGCTCCAGAAGCGCGGCGCACGAGTAATCGCCCTCACGAGAGAGACGATTGACCTCTCATCGCTGAGTTCTGTGCGAGCGGTGGCGCGCGACCTGAATCGGACCGCGGGCCACATCGATGCGCTCCTGAACATCGCGGCCGTGTTCACATCGCGATATCAGCGGACGGCGGACAAGTTCGA
>DATLKH010000353.1:0-1511 GCA_035538475.1 Candidatus Dormiibacterota bacterium
TGGCGGCCTGGTTGAGCGCGGAGGCGTATTTGCTGCGCACTTTGGCGAAGTGGGGCCAGGCCTTTGAAACTGGCTTGCAGTTGTATCCCGCCTTGGTCAGGCGCTGGACGGCTTCTGTGAATTCGAACTCCTCGATTCCAACGTCATCCGACTTCGCGTAACCAAAGTTCCAGCTCATGTCTTCGACCAGATGGTTTCCAATCGTGAGCATGAGCCTCGCCGATCCGTACGCCTCCCCGTCCACGGTGCTCACGACAAGGTTGGCAGCGTCCATCACGGCGCCGAATGAGTTGAGCCATGCCTCGTTGTCGTGGCTGGATCGGAAATAGAACAGGAGTGGATAGGCAAGGTGACTTTCCAAAACCGCGGCCGCCCATGCGCGCCAGTCATCGAAGGTCTGGGACAAGCGGTCGCGCATGTTGAGGTCAGCCGCCGTTTCGAGGATCTGCAGCCCCGACGGCGGTGCTCCGGCCAGGGCGTCGAGGTTGACGACCAACTCCTCCCTGCGTTGGAACGATGCGTAAAGTGAGAACAGGAGGGTGATGGCGAGCGCGGCGATCCCGACTCCCGTTGCACTCTCACCGATGACGAAGAGGCGAGCCAGCGGGTCTTGCGGGGTGTAATCGCCGTAGCTCAGCGGCACGAGCGTCGTTGCGGAGATGTAGAGCGACTCCCAGAAGTCGCCCGGCGCCGGACGGAACTGGTCGCGCAGTCCGTCGAAGATCAGCCCGTAAGCGAGGATCAGCGCGCCGCCCCAGATCAAGAACATCACAAAAGCCGAGATCGGAGCGAAAGTCGCCAACCAGCCTTCTCGGCGGCCTTGGTTTGAAATCCGCTCCCCCACCCATCGCCAAAATCCCCACGTGAGGAAGAAGAGTCGCCGTACGAAGAGGAACTTTTTGATCGCCGGTCGGGGCAGCACGATCGACTTGAAGATGTCGTAGAACGCGACACAGCCGAGCACGAAGCCGGTCGCCACCTCGAGCCAGCGTACGAAATCCATCAGTCCCTCTCTAGATCTTGCGCCAACTCGCGCAAAAAGGATTCGACGTCGGTGACGAGCCCGATCGACTGCCAGCTGCCGCGGTCGGCCAGCTTGGTCACGACCGCGGGGTTGATGTCCACGCAAACGGTGCGCACTCCGGCCGGAAGCATGTTGCCGGTGGCGATCGAGTGGAGCATCGTCGAAAGCATCAACGCAATCTTCACCCCGCGAACCGCCGCCCGCATTTGGCGTTGAGCTTCGATCATCTCCGTGATCATATCGGGCAGCGGGCCGTCGTCGCGCACCGAGCCTGCGAGCACGATCTCGACGCGATGATCGATCGCCGACTTCATGACGCCAGACCCAAGCTGCCCGCTCTCCACCATCTGCCGCAATCCACCGGCCGCGCGCACTCGATTGATGGCGCGCATGTGATGCTCGTGGCCGTGCTCGATCGGTAGTCCGCTTTCGATGTTCACACCGAGAGCTGTGCCGAACAGCGCTGCCTCGACGTCGTGAACCGCGA
>DATLKH010000354.1:0-5583 GCA_035538475.1 Candidatus Dormiibacterota bacterium
GCAGCCGTGCGACTGATGCGCAAGCTGGGTGCTGAGGTGGTCGGCGTTCAAGTCCTCATCGAGCTTGGATACTTGAGCGGCCGGAGCCGGCTCGACGGCGTCAAGCTCGTCAGCGAAATCGTGTACTAGGAGCAAGTTTTGAAGGTCAGTTCCCGCGGCAGCGACGTCAAAGATCAAAAGCTCTCGCAGTCAGGCCAGGATCTCATCGAGTGGGCCGCTCGCGAGATGCCGGTGCTCGCCCAGATCCGCCGGCGATTCGAGAAGGACCAACCGCTCAAGGGGCTTCGCCTCTCCGCGTGCCTGCACGTGACCAGCGAAACCGCAAATCTCATGCTGACCCTGAAGGCCGGAGGCGCGGATCTCGCCCTGTGCGCGTCGAATCCGCTGTCGACGAACGACGCGGTCGCGGCTGCGCTTTCGGTGCTCCACGGCATCAAGACCTATGCGATCCGGGGCGAGGACAACGACACCTACTACGAGCACATCGAGGCAGCTCTCGACCATCGCCCGCAAGCCACGATGGACGACGGCGCGGATCTGGTCTCGGTGCTTCACAAATCGCGCCGCGATCAGCTCGGCGAGGTGATCGGCGGTACCGAAGAGACGACTACGGGAGTGATCCGGCTGCGTGCGATGGCTGAGCGCGGCGTGCTGGCGTATCCCATCGTCGCGGTCAACGAAGCTGACACAAAGCACATGTTCGACAACCGCTACGGCACCGGCCAGTCGACCATCGACGGAATCATCCGGGCCACCAATGTGCTGCTTGCTGGAAAGACCTTTGTCATCGCCGGTTACGGCTGGGTCGGCCGCGGTCTTGCCTCCCGGGCCAAAGGCCATGGCGCGGACGTGGTCGTGACCGAGGTCGATTCGGTGAAGGCGCTCGAAGCTGCGATGGACGGCTTCCGGGTGATGAAGATGGAAGAAGCCGCGCGTGAAGGCGACATCTTCGTCACGGTCACCGGTGACGTCAACGTGCTCGACCGCAAGCACTTCGAGGTCATGAAGGACGGGGCGATCCTCGCCAACTCAGGCCACTTCAATTCCGAGATCAATCTGAAAGTCCTGGATGAGATGGCGACGGGCGTCCGCTCGGTGCGCGCGTCGGTTCAGGAGTACAAGCTGGATGACGGCCGCCGGCTGTTCGTGCTGGGCGAAGGCCGCCTGATCAATCTCGCCGGGGCCGAAGGGCATCCGGCCGCGGTCATGGACATGAGCTTTGCCAACCAAGCGTTGTGTGCCGAGTACATCGCCAAGCATGCAAGCCAGCTCGAGAAGCGGGTTTATGACGTGCCGGTCGAGATCGACGCCGAAGTCGCGCGGCTGAAGCTGCACGCGATGGGAATCGCGATCGATACGCTGACCGAAGAGCAGCGCCGTTATCTTTCGTCCTGGGAGGAAGGCACCTAGGTTTATGTTCGGACCCGCTCGGCGCACGTGGGTGCTGGGCGGTGGGGGAGCGCGAGGCGCCGCGCAGGTCGGCGTCCTCCAGGCTCTGTTCGAGGCTCATGTCGAGCCTCCGGCTGCGATCGTCGGCTGCAGCGTCGGCGCGCTCAATGGAAGCGCGGTCGCGGCGTACCCGTCGCTTGCCGGAACCATGATGCTGCGCGAGGTCTGGCTCTCGCGCCAGGCGGCGGCCGTGTTCCAGGCGCATCCCCTTGGCGTGATCCTCTCCGGCTTGCGCGGAGATTTCTCGAGCGCCCTGCCGCAGGAGAACATCAAACGGCTGATCGGTCGCGCCCAGGCGCTGACCGGCATCTCGACATTCGAGCAGCTGCGAGTGCCGCTGACCGTGGTCGCGACCGACCTGAATGCCGGTAAGCCCGCATGTTTTCGCTCCGGAAACCTGGGGCCGGCGCTGCTTGCCTCGACAGCGATACCGGGCGTCTTTCCAACGGTGAGGATCAACAATCGCGAGCACCTCGACGGCGGAGTCGTCGACAACACACCTCTGAACACCGCTGTGGATGACGGCGCCAAGGACATCCTCGCCATCAGCCTGATGGCGGGGGGCGAGTACGAGGAAACGCCGAACAACTTCCCGGAGTTGATTGCGCGCACGCTGCAGCTCTCGCTTCACCACCAGATGCTCAGCGACTACGAACGGCTGCGGAATCGAGCTCGGATCGTGGTCTTGTGCCCGATCACGACCCCGACTGCGAGCTGGATGATGAAGCGCGAGCACGTGGAGCTGGTGATCGAGTCGGCACGGGCCGCGACCGCGGCGATGCTGAAACAGCGCGGGTCGAAGCTCTTTCGCCACTCCGCGATTCACTACATGCCGCTGGGGCCCACGACCTGATGCGCGGCAGATAGGATGTTCCCCGTCCCGGAGGTATGAACCTGGCGCCTGGGGGCAGCCCGAGATGGAGGTGAGCCCTTGCCGGCGCGGGAGAGTCAAGGAGGACTTATGTCACTGTTCACGTCCGAATCCGTCGTGGAGGGCCACCCGGACAAGGTGGCCGACCAGATCTCAGACGCGATCCTCGACGCGATCCTGGCCAAAGATCCGCTTGCGCGCGTGGCTTGCGAAGCCGTCGTCACGACCGGGCTGGTCATGGTCGTCGGCGAGATCACGACCGATTGTTACGTCGACATCCCCCGCATCATCCGAAGCACCGTCCGCGAGATCGGCTACACGCGAGCGAAATATGGTCTCGACGCAGAGACCTGCGGAGTCGTGATCAGCATCGACGAACAGTCGCCCGACATCGCCAAGGGGGTCGATGTCGGAGGCGCAGGCGACTCGGGGATGATGTTTGGCTTCGCATGCGATGAAACGCCCGAGCTGATGCCGCTCCCGATCACGCTCGCACATAGGATCGCTCGGCGGCTCGCCGATGTGCGGCGAAACAAAACTCTCGGATACCTCCGGCCCGACGGGAAAGTTCAGGTCACGGTCCGTTATGACGACCATGGCAAACCGAGCGGCATCGACAACGTGGTGCTTTCGGCGCAGCACCACGAAGAGGTCGGCGTCGAGCAGCTCCGGGCCGATCTCGCCGAGCACGTGATCGATCCCGCAATTCCGGACGAGCTGCGCGACGGAGGCTTGCGCACTTACATCAATCCCACCGGCCGCTTCGTGATCGGCGGTCCGGTTGCGGACGCCGGACTTACCGGCCGCAAAGTCATGGTCGACACATATGGCGGCTACGCTCGCCATGGCGGAGGATGTTTTTCGGGGAAGGATCCGACGAAAGTCGATCGCGCGGGCGCGTACGGTGCCCGTCACGTCGCGAAGACGATCGTGGCGGCAGGCCTCGCCACCAAATGCGAGGTTCAGGTTTCATATGCAATCGGCGTGGTCAAACCGGTTGCGGTGCGCATCGAGACATTTGGCACCGGCAAGGTTCCCGACGCAACGATCGCGGCCGCGGTGACCAAGCTCTTCGACCTGAGCCCGCTCGGCATCATCAAAGAGCTGAATCTGCGGCGACCGATTTTCAGGCAGCTGGCCGTCTACGGACACTTCGGCCGGACGGACATCAACGCCCCGTGGGAGTCGACGGCGCGCGCGCAAGAGCTCGCGGATGAGGTGAGTTGACGGAAACGGTTGCGGTGATCCCGGCCGGCGGCGCCGGTACGCGGCTGTGGCCCCGCTCGCGCAGCTCGACTCCGAAGCACGTGCTGCCATTTGCCGAAAAGGGCCGTCCGCTGCTGCGGGCGACGTACGAGCGAGCGCGCGGCTTCACCGACGACGTCTACGTGCTGAGCGAGTCCCGGCAAAGCGAAATCATCACCTCGGTCTTGCCGCAGCTCGACCCGGAGCATCTCATCCTCGAGCCGTCCGCGCGAGGCACCACCAACGCTTATGGACTGGCCGCGCTCACGCTCATCGAACGCTTCCCGGACGCCGTGATGGTAGCCATGCCGGCCGACCACGTTGTGCATGGAGCGCCGGAAATCAGGCGGGCGGTGCGCACCGCGATCCGCGCGGCCGCGACCACCCGCAACCTCGTCACTGTTGGCCTCAAGCCAACCTTCCCGTCGACGGGTCTCGGCCACATTCACGCGCCCGGCCGCGCAAGCCGGGGCACCCTGCATGTGCGTCGCTTCATCGAAAAACCGAACGCTTCGGCAGCCAACCGCTTCATACGAGACGGCGGGTACTACTGGAACCTGGCCTGGTTCTCGTGGCGCCTCGATGTGTTCCTCGAGGAGCTGGAGCGCCACGCTGCCCGGCATCTTGCCGGACTTCGCAAGGTCGTCGCAGCCCGCACCGCAGGCGACGAAGGCCAGGCGGCCCGGCTCTACAACCGGCTACCTGTCGAGGTCATCGACCGGAGCGTGATGGAGAAGACCGGCAGGTTGCTTCTCGTCCCGGCCACCTTCGATTGGGCAGACATCGGAAACTGGGCCGAGCTCGGCGACAGAATCCGTGCCGACGCACGCGGTAACTCGGTGGAGGGCCAAGCGGTGATGATCGACACCGACGGCACGCTGGTCTTCGGCGAGCGCCGGCTCGTAGCGGCGATTGGGTTGAAGGACATGATCATCGTCGACACCGAAGACGCCCTCCTGGTCTGTCCGCGCTCGCGCGCTCAGGACGTGCGGAAGGTGGTCGAGGCGCTCAAACGGTCTCGCAAGACTCGTTACCTATAACAACCCCACGAAGTCGTCGACTTCGCGGGGACCCCGGTTCTCATTAACCTAGGGGGGACTGTGCAAGGAACTCAAATCAAGTTCGGGACCGACGGATGGCGCGGAGTCATCGCGGACGACTTCACCTACGGAAATGTGCGCCGAGTCGCCCAAGGCACCGCGCAGTACATGCGCACACGAAGCAACGAGCCGCTGGCCATCGTCGGCTACGACTGCCGGTTTGCTTCAGAGGACTTTGCGCAAGCGGTGGCCGAGATCTTCGCCAGCAACGGAATCAAGACGCTGGTCTTCGATCGCCCATCGCCGACCCAGGTGGCGTCCTGGACGGTGATCGACCGCAAAGCCACCGGTGCCGGCGTGATCACGGCCAGTCACAACCCCTATCAGTTCAACGGGTTCAAGTACAAGACCGAAACGGGCAGCGCGGTTCCGTCAGAGGTGATCGCCGAGCTGGAAAAGAACATCAACGCCCTGCAGGATGTTCCGGCTCCGGATCGCACGGTGACCCACGGTCTGGTCACCTCTTACGATCCGCGGCAGCCCTATTACCAGCAGATCGCGCGCATGGTCGACGTCGACGCGATCAAGGATGCGGGACTGCGGATCGTGCACGACTGCATGTACGGCTCCGGCTATGGGTACATCGCCGAGATGGTGGGCGGCGGGCGCACCATCGTCACGGAGCTGCGCAACCAACGCAACCCTTTGTTCGGCGGGCTGAATCCCGAACCCATCCGTCCCAACATCGATTCGACGATGGCGGTAATGAAGGCGGGCGGCCAGGACCTGTGCATCGTCACCGACGGCGACGCCGACCGAGTCGGGATCATCGACGAAACTGGGCGATTCATCAATCAGCTCCAGGTCTTCGCGCTCTTGATGCTGTACCTGTTCGAGGCACGCGGTCTTCGTGGACCCGCAGTCAAGACGGTCAACATGACCGCCATGGTCGACAAGCTCGGTGCAGCCTTCGGCGAG
>DATLKH010000355.1:0-7812 GCA_035538475.1 Candidatus Dormiibacterota bacterium
ATGGATCCGTTCCTTGACCAACGGAAGGCTGGCTCGCTGCATCTCCGAGCTGGAGCTCCTGACGCTCGTGGGCCGACCGCCCTCGCAGCTGATCGATCGCCCGGTTGCGGACAGAGGTCAGCAACCAGGAACGTAGCGAGCCGCGGCTGGGGTCGAAGCTGGCTGCGTTGTTCCAGAGCTTGAGAAAGCTCTCCTGAACGATGTCCTCCGCCAGTCCAGGATCGCCGAGCACCCGGACGGCTACCGCATAAGCGATAGCGCCGTATCGGTCATACAGCAGCGCGAGCGCGTCGACATCGGCCGCGGACAGGGCCCGGCCGAGCTCAGCGTCGCTTGGGGACGATCCAACTCGGCTCAGCACCCAAATTTCTATACGAAATCAGGGATCGGCTGGATCATCCGGTAGCTCGATGTTCCGTCGGAGGCCGAACTACGTATCACAGCGCAGAGACACCTTCAGTTTCAGGAGGCATCGAATGCAGGCAAACGCGTCGGCAAGCATGGCATCTCGTTGGGGGATCGTTCAGATCTACGCCCTCGTCTTCGGCATCGCGTACGTGGCGGTGGCGGTGCTCGAAGACATTCTGGGCACGTCAGGACTCAAGATTGGGGGCAGCACGATCCTCCAGGTGACGGTTGTGCAGAACCTGATCCACTGGGTGGTCGGGCTCGGGGTCCTGGGATCTTTTTTCGCGGGCGAGCGAATCGCCAAGCTGGTGGCTCGGACTGTTGGCATCATCTTCGTCGTCGTCACGGTTCTCGGCTTCTTCGTCGAGCCGCTTACGGGTCAGCTGCTTGGCTTCTCAGGCGGACTACCACTTTCCTACAACATCGTCCACCTGCTCACCGCCGCAGCGGCGCTGTTTGCAGGCTTCGCCGCGACGCGCGCGTACGCATCGCGTTGACCTGGCTCTAGCCTCGCCCACCTTGATCAAACTCGGCGGCTACGTCGCGCTCTGTCTCGTCACGGCCGTAGCCGCCGGCGACACGATCCACTTCGTCGGGCACCGGATCGACATACCCATGACGCATCACGCCTTTCACCTACTGTTCACGACGGCAGCTCTGGTCATCTTCGCCGGCTTCGTGATGTGGGACGTTCGACGTCGCGGATGGCCGCGCTTCTCGTGGCGTCTGTAGGTCGCGCTCGTCTCGGCAGCGTGGAGCCGCTCGGGGTAGGCGAGCGTTCCAAATGACGGTGAAGCGGGCCAGCGCAACTGCACGCTGGCCTAGCGCGCTTCGCTAACCGGCTTGCACCTGCGCCTGACACCAGGCATAAAGGGCGTCGTACATGGGCATCTGGGCTTCGAGCTTCTCGAGGTCGTGGTCGCCGAACAGCTTGCGGAAGCCCATTGCGAGCGCCCTCAGGCCGGCGGCTTCCGGCGTCTTGTGCAGGTCCGCCTCCACGTCGGCGCCGTGCACGATGGTGGCAAGGAGTCCCAGCGCCGGGTCATCGAGTCCGTACTTCAGGAGGATCGATTCGAAGGAGCACCGGCCGTCGACGTGGCCGAGTTCAACGCCCTCGATATCGAACGGCACCGCGTCCATTTCCCGCGCGATACGCGCCACGTCCAGTGCATCGACATACAGGAACTCAGCATCGCTGTCGATGAACCTCCGGATCAGCCAAGGGCACGCGATCCGATCTACCGCGGCGTTCTTTCTGGTGACAAAGCGCATGTCATGACTCCTCGCGCCTCCGCGCGAATCTGATGGCCCGTTCCGCCGCCGAGCGGCGCGTCGATTTGAAGTGATCACGCTCGACCGCGCGCGCGAGACCGCGCTCCAGCACCGCCAGCTTGCGTTCGTAGTCCCGCTTAGCCCGTGCACGGCGCGCCAGGGCTTCAGCGGCTTCGCGCAATTGCCCATATTCCTCGCTTCGATCTGCGCGCATACGCCGCTCGATGTCCTGTTCGTCGGCCTCAGACAACTCGGTCACGGGCAGGACGTATGCGTCGCCACCGTGCTGGACGATGTCCTCGGCGATCCACTCGAGTTGCTCCAGTAGATGCTCGCTGTAGGGCAAGATCGCCGCGCCGGGTGTCAGTGAGACTGCGCCGAGCCGCTGCAGGCTGCGCCAGGTCGCGACGCGGGGCGAGCTCAGGGCGGACGGCAAACGCCATGTCAGGACGAGCCATTTTGGTTCAGTCACGACGCCACTCCGAGCGGTGCCATGCGGATGTCGCTCGCCAGACTGCGGTCGGCCGCGATCGATGCCCCTGCCGCCGCCAGGCAGCCGATCGCGCACACGATGGGCAGCGCCGGCGCGAAGACCCCGAGGATCGCACCGCCAACGGACGGTCCAATGAAAAAACCGCCCTGCCAGGCCAGGCCCATAACGCCGAGATACCGGCCTCGTAGGTGATCTGGAGCGAGCAGGGTCGCGGTGGGCAGCATGATGGAGCTGTACAGGCATTCTCCAACGGCGTAGGCAATCGCAGCCAAGCCGACGGCGACCGCAGCAACCACAACGTCGAACGCTGCAGCCGCCGCCACACAGACGAGCCAGCACGCGACCCAGATGAGTGCACCGGTGCGAAGCGCCTGCATTGGGTTGCGGCCTTGCGTGAGCCGAGCGAGGGGCAGCTGGGCAAGTACAACGGTGAGTGTGTTTGCAGCGTAAATCACGCCGATGATCGTCTCGCCGATGTGTAGCTGTCCCTTGGCGTAGGCGGGCAGAAGCCAGAACATCGGCGCGATTCCGGCGGACACCATGCCCAGGTTCGTGACCGCCAGCCGTACGAAAGGACCATCGCGCAGGACGGCGCGGTAGCTGCCGCGTGCCGTCGCGCTGACGGCGCTGCGACCCGAGGGGAGCAGAAGTACCACGGCGGCGAAAGCGAAGAATGTCGCGGCGTCGAGGACAAGGATCCGCAGATATCCCGACAGACCCGCGGCGGCAAGAACACCACCGACGATGCCGCCGAGCCCGAGGCCGGCCACCGACGTGACTCGGTTTTGGGCAAAGGCCTCCCGCCGCTTCTCAGCAGACACCATGGAGGCGATGAGCAGCTGACAACTTGGCCCGTAAGAACCCGTTCCAACACCCACCAGCAGCCCGACGCCGAATGCATGCCAGGAAGTGGTGACCTGCGTGTACAGGAGGTATGCGACCGCATTCAAAAACATCGCGCCGGCGAGCGTATTGCGCGGCCCGATGCGATCCGCAAGAGCCCCAGCCACAAGTCCAGACGTCACTGCGGTGAAGCCGCCGAGCGCTACCGCTGCGCCAGCCACCGCGAACGGTATGTCCCTGCCAAAGTGGAGATAGATGACGAGGAACGGCGCCACCAGGCCGTTGCCGAAAAAGTTAATCAGTACACCGAACTGGAGCAGCCAGACCTTCGGCGGGAGGTTGGGATTGAAGAGGGCGAACAGTCCGGCCATTGGAGTGCAACATACATTACGTGCAATGTATGTTGCAATCGAGGCAAGGCGAGTCTAGGATCTCCTTCGCGCATGCACTTCGTAACCCGCGAGCACGTTCACGTCGACCGCATCGCGACCGCCTGGGCGATCCGCCGGTTCGTCGACCCGGAAGCGACGTTCGAATTCGTCCAGCGCACGCGCGACGTGAGTAAGCTCGGTGGCATCCTGTTCGACATCCGCGGCGCCGATCTCAGCCACCGCGGCGGCCGCTGCACCTTCGAGCGTCTGCTGGACAAGTACGAGCTTCACGATCGCGCACTCGCCCGCATGGGGGCGATCATTCGCGGTGCCGACCTGCCTCACGCAGAAGGTATTCCCGATGAGTCTCCGGGCGTGCTGGCGGTTTTCGATGGGATCCGAGACACTTCGTCGACCGACGCAGAGCGGCTGGACCGCGGGGCCGCCGTTTGCGAAGCGCTCTACGCCTACTGCCGCGCGGACTAGCGTACGAAGCGGTAGTCGCGGAGGACGGCGGCGCCATGCGTGGAGGCGAGCGTACTATCCCGCGGCGATTCCAAATCTGCGCTGGGCTTCCAGCATCTCGTGCTTCCAGGGAGGATCCGCACCCGCGCGTGCGCAGGTGAGCGACGCCGCGAGACACGCGTACGAAAGCGCCGCGTGGAGCGCGTCTTCGTCCAGCTCGAGGTCGGGGCGCACGAGGTCGTGTTCGTAGAGCCAGGCCAGCAGGCCGGCGCCGAATGCGTCTCCGGCGCCGATGGTGTCGACCAGCTCGACCGGTGGTGCGTCGACGTGGAGCCGGTGCTCGCGGTGCGCGCCGTATGCACCGCCGGCGCCGAGCGTCACGACGACCAACCGAATCCCCTGGCGGATCAGGTCTTCCGCGGCGGCGTGGTAGTCGCGGCCTGGGAAAAGCCACGCCACGTCCGTGTCGCTGGCCTTGACGATCGTGCTCTCGACGATGAGTCCAGCCAGCCGCTCACGGTACTCATCGTCGCCCGCGAGCCCGACCCTGATGTTGGGGTCGAGCATGACGAGCCGGCCGTCGCTCTCCCTCCGCACCAGCTCGACAAGAGTCGAAGCCATCGGCTCGAGGACGAGCCCCAGGGTGCCGACGTGCAGCGCGTTGACTCCAGGACCCAGGTGCTCCGGCACCATATCGGGAGTCAGGTTGGGCGCGGACGTGCCGTTGACCAGGAACTGGTATTCGGCGAATCCATGGCTGTCCACGTCGGCCACGGCCATCGTCGTCGGCTCCGGCCCCACCGACGCGAGCTCGAGGCTGGCCCCGTCGGCGATCAGCAGGTCCGAGAGCTCGCGACCGAAGCGGTCCGCGGAGAGGCGGCCGAGGAACGCGGTGGGTACCCCGAGCCGCGCGAGCGCCCGGGCGGTGTTGAACGGCCCACCTCCAGGCGCGGCGCGCTGGGTCCCGTCTCCGTTCTGGATCATGTCGATCAGCGCTTCGCCGCAGACCACGATCACGGCCGGATCTCGCCCGAGCCGCGGGTGATCATCCGCGTGCGCACAGTGTGGCGCTGTGCCGGAGAGCGGTCCCCGTCGAGGCGGCGAAACAGCGCCGCCGCCGCGACGCGGCCGATCTCGCCTGGATCCTGAGCGATGACGGTGATCCCTGGTTGGAGCAGGTCCGCGAGCAGGAAATCGTCGAATCCGACGAGGGCGACCCGCTCGTGCAGGTCCATCGCGCGCAGCGCACGAAAGGCGCCGATGGTGATCAGGTTCTGGCCGGTGACCAGCGCGGTCGGTGCTTTCGAGCCGCGCATCATCTCCGCGGCCGCCTCCTCGGCCTTCGCATAGCCCCGAAGGTCAAGGCGGACGATGGACTCGTCGAGCCGGATCTCCTGCTCCGCGAGCTCCTCGACGTACCCCCGGTGGCGCTCGGCGGCCGTGGCGATGGAGTGGAGATCGCCGAGATAGCCAATGCGGCGGTGTCCCTGCTCGACGAGGTGGCGAACCGCGCGCCTGATGCCGGCGACATTGTCGGTCACGACATAGTCGGCGTCCAGCTTTTCGGGCGGACGGTCGACGAAGACGATGGCCACACCGGCGGCGCGTTCGGCTAGCAGGTAGCGGTGGTCATGGCTCGACGGTTGGATGATCAACCCGTCCACGCGGCGGGCCGCGAACGCTTCGACGAGCTCGCGCTCGCGCTGGTCGTCCTCGTCGGAGCTTCCGGCCAGCACGAGCACGTGTCGCTTGACCGCAACGTCTTCGATCGCGCGATGCAACGTCGACGCGAAAGGGTTGGCGACGTCTTCGAGCACGACGCCGATGGTCAGGCTTCTGCCATCCGAGCGGCGAAGGCTGCTCGCCGTCAAGTTGTGCCGGTACTTCAAGCGCTCGCTCGCGACGAGGACACGCTTGGCGAGCCGCGGGGAAACGCCGGGCTCGCCGTTGACCACGCGCGATACCGTCTTAAGGCTCACCCGGGCGGCGGCTGCGACGTCGCGCATCGTGGGTCGCGACCGGCCGACCGAACCCTCCTCCAAAGTTCGCCTCCAAGAAACGAAGAGCCCAACCCGAGGGGCCGGAAAAATTCTCTTGTTGAAGTCTAAGCAGATCTGTGCTATCAATGACAACGTTGTCGGATTGACAACGTTGTCACACCTCGTCGTGCCCTCGAACTCCTCGGTCCACTTGAAAACAGGGGGAGGCTCTGCATGAGAGACAGGAAGTCTGAGTTCGTAAATCGGCGGTGGCGCTGGCGGTTCGTGGCGACGACGGCCCTTGGGCTGATGGTTGCGCTGACCGGCGCCGCATGTTCCGGTGCCGGCGGAGGCGGCGGTTCGAGCAACGCGAAGACGATCACGGTTGCGGCGGTTGACAACCCTCAGATGGCCGATCTCAAGGGCCTCCTCGGCGATTTCCACAACGCGCACTCCGATATCACGGTCAACATCGTCACCCTGCCGGAAGATCAGCTCCGGCAGCAGGTCACGCAGGACGTCGCGGCTAACAGTGGCCGCTACGACCTCTTCACCATCGGCACGTACGAAGTCCCGCTGTGGGCCAAGAAGGGGTGGATCGAGAACCTCAGCACTTACGCCGCGAAGGACTCGTCTTATGACCCGGGCGATCTGATCCCTGGGGTCAGCAAGGCGCTGAGTTACAACGGCAATCTCTACGCGGTTCCGTTCTACGGCGAGTCGTCGATGTTGATGTACCGCAAGGACATGCTCTCGGCGAAGGGCATCACGATGCCAGACCATCCGACGTGGGACCAGGTCGCCACCGCGGCCAAGGCCGTCAACAGTTCCAGTGTCAACGGCATCTGCCTTCGCGGACTTCCCGGGTGGGGCGAGCAGCTCGCCCCGCTCGACACGGTTGTCAACACCTACGGCGGACGCTGGTTCGACGAGAAGTGGAACGCGCAGCTGACCACGCCCGAGTTCAAGTCAGCAGTCACCTTCTACATCAACCTGATCAAGCAGGCAGGCGAGCCGGGGGCCGGCAACGCGGGATTCACCGAATGCCTCAACGCCTACAACAACGGCAAGGTCGCCATGTGGTATGACGCCACGGTGGCCGCCAGCAACTTCACAGGCGACGCGGCCAAGAATTCCGGTTACGCCTTTGCTCCTCACGTCATCAAGGACTGGTCGGGTTGGCTGTGGGCCTGGGCGCTCGGCATGCCGTCGAGCAGCAAGAAGAAGGACGCGGCCTGGACGTTCGCGGACTGGGCGACGTCAAAGGCCTACATCAAGCTGGTCGGGCAGAAGCTTGGCTGGGCGCACGTGCCGCCAGGGACCCGGACCTCGACCTACTCGATCCCGGAGTACCAGCAGGCGGCGGGTGACTTCGCCAAGGTCACCGTCGACTCGATCGCGAACGCCGACATCACCCACCCAACGGTTCAGCCGGTGCCATACGTCGGCATCCAGTACGTCGACATCGACGAGTTCCAACAACTCGG
The DNA here is from genome assembly GCA_035538475.1 of Candidatus Dormiibacterota bacterium. Taxonomy (GTDB): domain Bacteria; phylum Chloroflexota; class Dormibacteria; order Dormibacterales; family Dormibacteraceae; genus 40CM-4-65-16. Next base: position 7,319 of record DATLKH010000355.1, read on the forward strand.
AGACCAGGTGTCGCAGGAATTTGCCAAGGTGATCGCCGGCGGTGAGACCGTCGACCAGGCTTTGCAGAACGCGCAGGCGCTGGCGGCCGCAGTCGGCAAGAAGCACCAGACATAGGAGCCTTGGTCGGTTCGGCAGTCCGACGCGGAGGCGTGCGCGCAAGCGCCGCCTCCGCTATGAGCCGGGATTCATGGACCCGGCGTCTACCTCTGCTGCCAGCCTTCATCTACGTCTTTCTCGTCACCCAGATCCCTTTCGTGCTCACGATCTACTACAGCTTCTTCTCCTGGAACCTGCTCGAACCGGGCAGCTTCAAGTTCGCCGGTCTGGAGAACTACACGGACCTGCTTACCAACGCAAGCATCCGGACGGCGGTCTGGAACACCCTATAGTTAGAAATAAACCAGGCTGAAGACTAAGGCTGAATAGGGATGAATGACATAGTCTGAACCTTTTACTTGTTTAAGCACAATAAATAAGTAGGAATTATTTAGTA
>DATLKH010000356.1:0-2381 GCA_035538475.1 Candidatus Dormiibacterota bacterium
GCTGTTTTCGCTGATCATCCTGGCTTACAACATTTCCCACGGCAGCACGCCTGTCGCCGTGACGCTGCTCGCCTACACAGTGCCCGCGGTCGTGCTGGCTCCGCCCGCGGGCGTGATCGCAGATCGCTTGAACCGCAAGCAGATCATGATCTGGAGCAACGTCGGCCGCGCGGTCGTCGTGGTTGCGATTCCGATCGCGTCCGTGATCCCCGGGGTCAAAGACGATTTCCTGCATTTGCTGCTGATCGCCTTTCTTTTCTCATCCGTCGGTCAGCTTTTCTCACCGGCTGAGGCGGCGGTCATCCCGACGGTACTCCCGCGCTCCATGCTCATCACCGCCAATTCGATGGCCCTGCTGACCATGGTCCTCACGCTCGTGGTCGGCGGTGTTCTCGCGCCGGTGGTGTCTCGCATCGACCTCTATGCACCGTACTGGTGCGCTGTCGTGCTGCTCTTGATCGCGGCCACCCTCATCTTCGCTTCAGATATACCCAGGCTCCAGCGCCACACCGAATCTCCGGTCGAAGAGAGCGCCAGCCGCTTTCGCGTGATGCTGCTCGATCTTCAAGAGGGCGTCGACGCACTGCGCATGTCGCGTGGACTTCGCCTGGCGTTTGGACAGGTGAGCATCGCCGTGCTGGTGCTGTTCATGCTCTACACGCTCGCGCCCTCGTACGTGACCAAGGTGCTCAATATCGACGCGCTGGACACCTACGTGATCCTCGGGCCCGCGACTGCGGGTGCGATCCTCAGCGCCATCTTGCTCGGCCAGTTTCTGCGCAACGTCGATCGCATGCGCCTGCTGGCGGGATCACTCTTCGCCAACGGCGTGACCTTGATCGCACTCGCGGCAGTGCCCACCGCGATGCGTCACTTTCCAGACCTGCAGGTGCACAACCGAATCACAGGCGCGACGTTCAGCCTCCTGCTCGGTGTCGAGTTCGGCGCGATCTTGATTCCGGCGGTCACGTATTTGATGGAAGCGACCGGCGACACCATCCGAGGCCGCATCTTTGCGCTGCTCTACATGGTGATCAACGGCGTGTCGGCGCTCCCGGTGCTGATCGCGGCGGCCCTCGCCGACAACATCGGAACTGCACAGGTGCTTGGTGGGTTGGGGGTGATGCTGCTGGGCGGTGGCGTGGGGGTCATCGCTGGCGGGCAGCGCGGTCCCGAGCTACGAGCAGAACCAACACAATCAGCAAAAGAACAATGAAGCCGCCGACGCCGACGTCACGAATGATCGATTCCAGCAGCGGAATGTTGCTGCCGAGGACGTAGCCCAGAAGTCCGATCACCGCGGCCCAGATGAATCCGCCGGCCGCGCTGAAGAGCTGGAATCGCCAGAACGGCATGTGTGCCATCCCGGCGAGCATGGCTCCCCACGTCCGGAGCCCGAGCACGAAGCGCGAGATGATCACGGCTTTGTCGCCATGCCGGGCGAAGAAAAGCTCGGCGCGCGCCAGGTGTTCGGGCCTGATTCGGAACAGGCTGCCGAAGCGTTCGACAAGTGGGCGCCCGCCTCGATGGCCGAGCAGATAGCCCAGATCGGAGCCGGCGGTGGCGCCGATGAATCCGAACAGGATCACGAGCACGATCGAGTGATGGCGCGCGGCCGCCCACGCGGCGGCGAGCAGAAGCAGCGTCTCACCGGGAAACGGGACGCCCGCACTTTCGATCAGGATGCCGAGACCGGCCGACGGATAACCGATCGCGTCGACGAGCTGAGCCCAGTCCAAGGTGGTCCATATACTGGACGACCCCATGGCCGAGTACGCGGATCACGAGTCGAGCGACGATCCGCTCCACGTGCTTCGTCACTCCACCGCGCATCTGCTAGCGGCCGCAGTCTTGGAACTTTATCCCGATGCGAAGTACGGTATCGGGCCACCGGTCGAAGACGGCTTTTACTACGACTTTCAGTTCAGCAAGCCGATCTCTGAATCGGATCTGCCCGCGATCGAGTCACGCATGCGCAGGCTCGCTCAGGCGAATCAGCCGTTTGAGCGCCAGGTCGTGCCGAGAGTGCAGGCGATCGAAGAGTTCCGAAAGCGAGATCAGGAGTACAAGCTCGAACTGATCGCGGACAAGGTCGAAGGCGATGACGTGAGCCTCTATCGGACCGGTGACTTTCTCGATCTGTGTCGCGGGCCGCACGTGAGGTCGACGAAAGATCTCAAGGCATTCAAGCTGCTGCGCGTCGCGGGCGCGTACTGGCGGGGCGACGAGAAGAGGCCACAGCTGACGCGCATCTACGGCACCGCCTGGCAGTCGCAAAAAGAGCTCGACGACTACCTGAAATTTCTCGGGGAAGCTGAGAAGCGAGACCACAAGAAGCTCGGCAAGGACCTGAAGCTGTTCATGGTCGACGACCGCGTCGG
>DATLKH010000357.1:0-2091 GCA_035538475.1 Candidatus Dormiibacterota bacterium
ACCTTGATCTGGTCTCCGGGCTCGAGTCCGACCGAGTCGAGGTCTCCACGCAGCCCGAGCTCCTTGCTCGAGATGACTCCCTCGGCCTTGGCTCCGATGTCGACCAGAACCTCGTCTGGGTCGACCCTGACGACTATCCCGTCCACGATGTCGCCGTGGTTCGGGGTTTTGAAGGCCTCCTCCTCGAAGTGGAGGTAGTCCTCCATCGTCATCGCTGCCGATGATTCCTGGTCGGTCCCCTCCTTGTCTTCGGTCAGGACGGCACCAGAATCAGCAGACAAATCACGAACCCCCTAGAAGTTATTGATGTGGTCTTGGTCGTCAAACCGGCCTCCGCCAAAACGGACGCCAATTTTACCGCAGATCGAACGGCTGGGTCAGGTCGTGGTTGTCGATCAGGCGCGTCTTGCCGACGCGGGCAGCGACCACCGCAAGGTGACCTGGAGACCGAAAAGTGTCCGGATCGACGATCTCCGCATACTCGGCGCGAACGAGTGGCTCAGCGCTGAGCCGCGCGTGCATCAACTTCTTCAGCTCTTTGACGCCCCTTTGGCCCGCCGAGTAGGCCTCCGTGGCCCCGCGGAGCGCCTGGCTCAGCGCCAAGGCCGCTTTGCGCTCATCGACGCTCAAGTAAACGTTGCGGGAACTCAGGGCGAGGCCATCAGGTTCGCGCACGATGGGTCCGACTCGGATCTCGACCCCGAGATCGAGATCCTTCACCAGCTGTTTCACCACTGCGACCTGCTGGGCGTCTTTCTGGCCGAAATACGCCCGGTCCGGCTCGACCGCCCCGAACAGCTTCGTGACCACAGTCGCGACACCCTCGAAATGGCCCGGCCGGGCTGCGCCTTCCATCGGCTCGGCCACGCCCGAAACGCTGACGCGTGTGCTCGCTCCCGACGGATACATGATCTCGGTCGAAGGCCGGTACAACGCATCGACCTCGGCCTCCGCGAGCAACTGTGCGTCGCGGTCAGGGTCGCGGGGATAGCGCCTGAAGTCTTCGTTTGGTCCGAACTGAAGTGGGTTGACGAAAAGGCTGACGACGACGACATCGTTCTCGCGGCGCGCTAGATCGACAAGGCTCAAGTGGCCCGCGTGAAGCGCGCCCATCGTCGGCACCAACCCGATCGAACGACCCGAATTGCGCCACCGGCGCGACGCTTCACGCATCGCGCCGGGTGTATCGATGACGTCGAGGCCGTCAGCTTGCCCCGTACCGAACCTCTTCCTTTTCCTTCAGCGGACTGGAGCCGTTGGCGGAATACTCGTGCTCTGGCCCCGGGAAGGCTCCCGTGCGAACCTCCTCGGCATAGCGGGTCGCCGCCCGCGTGAGCTCCTCCGCCAGATTCGCGTAACGCTTGACAAACTTTGGCGCCTTACCGGTCGTCAAACCGAATGCATCGTGGAAGACCAGCACCTGTCCGTCCGTGGCCGGACCCGCGCCGATCCCGATGGTCGGAATCTTCAGCGCCTGGGTGATCTTGTGCGCCAGCTGCGACGGAATCCCTTCGAGGACGAGGCTGAAAGCGCCCGCCTGTTCGAGGGCCCTCGCGTCAGCGAAGATCCGCGCCGCCTGAGCTTCCGTTTTGCCCTGGACTTTGAAGCCGCCCATCGCGTGGACCGACTGCGGCGTCAGACCGACGTGGCCCATGACGGGGATGCCGATCTCAGTCAGCCTGCGAGTGATCTCGATGGCCGGTCCCCCGCCCTCCAGCTTCACCGCATGCATGCCGGCTTCCTGAATGAATCGACCGGCGTTGGCGATGCCCTGCTCCACCGACACCTGGTAGGACATGAACGGCATGTCACCCACGAGCAGCGCCTGGCGCGCGCCGCGAGAGACCGCTTTTGCGTGAACCAGACTGTCCTCCATCGTCACCGGCAGCGTCGTCGGATGACCAAGCATCACCATGCCCAGGCTGTCGCCGACGAGCAGGATTGGAATGCCGGCTTCGTCGAGGATGCGCGCGGACAGGAAGTCGTAGGCGGTGAGCATCGCGAACTTCCGGCCCTCGTCCTTGAATCTCTGGACGTCCAGCACAGTCGTCATGTGCGACCTCTCCTTCGGGTCGCTGCCACATTCCGGGT
>DATLKH010000358.1:0-1874 GCA_035538475.1 Candidatus Dormiibacterota bacterium
GAGCGACAAACGTCGCCATGACTTCCTCGACTACGTGCGTTCGGAGTTGGAGCGCTGAGGGGCTAGGCGGTCGCCTTGCGCGCCGCCTTTTTCGGCTGAAGGATCCGGATACCGTTGCCGAACGGGTCGCGGATGCCCATGTCGGTGCCGTAGAAGTGATCGGTCGGCTCCTGCGTGAAGTCGGTGACCCCCCTCGACTTGAGGGTCTCGTACAGACCCCTGGCGTCATCGGTCTCGATGACGATTGAGCTCATGGCGCCTTTTGTGATCAGCTCGCGAAGCAGCTCGGCCGTGGCTTCGTCGTGAACCGGCGGTCCAGGCTCTTCCAGGAAGATCTCGGTGGTCGCTTCGCCCGGGACCTTCACGGTCAGCCAGCGGAATGAACCTTGCTTGATGTCCTGGCCTTTCTCCAATCCGAGCTTGTTGACATAGAAGTCGAGTGCCTCGTCCTGGTCCAGGACCTTGACGGCGGTGGCGCTCAGTCTGGTGATCATCGCTTGTCTTCTCCACTTTGAGATTTTTTGGGCCCGAGGTTCATGCTATGAAGCCGCCGTCGCCAGGGCGTCTCCAAAACTGCTCGATTCGGTCGCAGCCCGCGCCGCGACCATCGGCCGCATCGCGAGCATCTGAAAGCAGTTGGGGGCGACGAGCGGGCCGTGCGTCTCGCGATATTCGGACGGCGTTTCGCCGACGATCTCCCTGAACGTCCGGACGAAGGTCCCACGGCTTGTGAAACCGACATCGAAGCAGATGTCTGTGATGCTGCGGTCGGTCTCGCGCAGGAGGAACATCGAGCGTTCCACTCGCCGTCGCTGGAGGTAGCGGTGCGGCGTCTCACCAAAGACGCCGCGAAAGGTGCGGATGAAGTGAGCCTCCGATAGAAAGGCGACGGCCGCTACAGCGCGGACGTCGAGCGGTTCCGCGTAAGCGCGATCCATGGCGTCGCGAGCGCGGAGCAGCCGCCGGTTCATCTCTTCGGCTTCGCGGCTCACGGATCCAAACCTACGCCATCACGTGGAAGCGGCGAGGCGCACGGCGTCAAGGATTTTTTGATATCCGGTGCAGCGGCACAGGTTGCCCGAGAGCTCCTCGCGTATGACCTCATCCGATGGGTGCGGATTGCGCCGCAGTAGCTCTGTCACCGCGACCACCAGGCCCGGCGTGCAGAAGCCGCATTGAACCGCGCCGGCCTCGAGGAATGCCCGCTGGACCAGGCTCAGCTCTCCATCCTCGGCCAGCCCTTCCACAGTGCGTACGTCGCGGCCTTCGGCTTGCGCTCCCAGCACCAGGCACGCGCACACGACTTCGCCATCGAGCCAGACCGAGCACGAACCACACTCCCCTTGCTCGCAGGCGTTCTTGCTGCCGAACAGCTGCAGGCCGTCGCGCAGCAGTCCGAGCAGGCTCGTCCCTTCCCAAACCTCGGCTGCGCGTGGCTCGCCGTTGACGGTCAGCTGGATCTTCATCCGCTGCTCAGCGCCCAGTTGACTGCGCGTGCGGCCAGAACACGGCAAGCGTGCCGGCGATAGTCCGCTGTGCCGCGCACGTCGTCGATCGGCTTCGCCGCGCCGGCCACGTGCTCGGCGAATTCCGCCACATCGATCGGCTTGCCGGCGCTCAGTGCATCGCCCGCAAGCTGTTCTGCATCGCGGGCTCGAATGATGGTCGGTCCTACCGAGCCCAGCGCGACCCGAATCTGCCGGCGCTCCTGATCCAAGACCAGACACAATCCAACGACTGCGATCACCATCGCGTTTCTGGTTCCGACCTTGGAGAACGACCCGGCGCCCTTGATCGCGGGCCACGTCGCACCGGTGATGAGCTCGTCCGGTTTCAACGCGTTCCGCTTGGGACCGATCAAAAATTCGTTCCAC
>DATLKH010000359.1:0-4819 GCA_035538475.1 Candidatus Dormiibacterota bacterium
GGCGTCTTCATCTGCGACCAGTGCATCGACCTCTGCCAGGAAGTCCTCGAGGACGACAACCGGTCGGCCGGCCAGAAGAAGCAGAAGACGGGGTTCATCCCGAACCCCAAGACGATCTGCGCCGCTCTCGACCAGTACGTGATCGGCCAGGAGCGCGCCAAGAAGGTCCTCTCGGTCCAGGTCTACAACCACTACAAGCGAATCAGCGCATCGAAGTCGGTCGGCGATGTGGAGCTGACCAAGTCGAACGTGCTGCTCGTCGGGCCGACTGGTTGCGGCAAGACGTACCTCGCGCAGACGCTCGCGAAGATCCTCGACGTTCCCTTCGCGATCGCCGACGCCACCAGCCTTACCGAGGCGGGCTACGTGGGCGAGGACGTGGAGAACATCTTGCTGCGCCTCATCCAGGCCGCGGACTTCGACATCAGCCGCGCTGAGCGCGGAATCATCTACATCGACGAGATCGACAAGATCGCGCGCAAATCGGACAACCCTTCGATCACGCGCGACGTCAGCGGTGAGGGCGTGCAGCAGGCGCTCCTCAAGATCCTCGAGGGCACGGTGGCCAACGTCCCGCCGCAGGGTGGGCGCAAGCACCCGCACCAGGATTTCATCCAGATCAACACCACCAACATCCTGTTCATCTGCGGCGGCGCGTTCGATGGTCTCGAGAAGGTCGTCGAGCAGCGCATCGGCCGGCGCGCGATCGGATTCGGCGCACCGAACAACCGCACGGAGAAGCGGGTGGTCTCAGAGACGCTGAAGCACCTGCAGCCTCAGGACCTCTTGAAGTACGGCTTCATCCCCGAGTTCATCGGCCGGCTGCCGATCATCGTGACGCTGCATCACCTCGACCAGCAGGACATCGTGCGCATCCTCACGGAGCCGAAGAACGCGCTGGTGAAGCAGTACCAGAAGTTCTTCTCGCTCGACAACGTGGAGCTCGTCTTCCAGAAGGGCTCGCTCGACGCGATCGCCGGGCTGGCGCTGCTGCGCGGCACCGGAGCCCGAGCGCTGAAGTCGATCATCGAGGAGGCATTGCTCAACTCGATGTTCGAGATCCCGTCGCGGCCCGAGATCAAGCGCTGCATCATCTCCGAGCGGTCGATTCGCGATGCGTTGGAGCCGGAGTTCGAAGTGGCCGAGGAGAGCGAAGGTCCCGGTCGCGCGGTAGGGGAGTCGGCCTGATCCGAAGGTCTCGGTTTCTTGGTTTCGGGGGGCCACTGGTCGTCGGCGCATTGGTGCTGAACGGCATCGCGGTGCATGCGTTCGGCCCATACGCGAGCGGCTCTGGCGGCTACGACGTCTCGTATCCGCAATGCCCTGGCACCAGCGCCCCGGCGGGAGCGTTCGGGATCATCGGCGCCAACGACGGCAGGCCGTTCACAGTCAATCCTTGCTTCGGCAATGAGTACCGCGGGGCAGCGAACTCGGTCTACATCAACGCCGCCTATGCGAAGGCGTACCGGGGCAACATCACGATTGACTGCTCGACTGGACCGTCTACCGCGTGGGACATCGGATGCAGCGAGGCCGAGACGTCGATCAACGCCGTGGCCGGCCACAACGTTTCGATGTGGTGGCTCGACGTGGAGACGGCCAACAGCTGGTCGAGTAATCGTTCGCTCAACCAGGCGGCCGTTCAGGGAGCGATCAGCCGTCTCGGTTCTGCGGGGCCGGTGGGGGTTTACTCGACCGCTTACGCGTGGGGCCGGATCGCCGGCAGCGACTTCGTGCCGACCGGTGTGTCGGGCGTCTGGGTGCCCGCGCCCCAGTGCTCGGGCGCGTCGTCGTTCATCACGGGCGCCACAGTCTGGTTGACGCAGCGGATCGTCAACAACGTCGACGTTGACACCGCCTGCTGATCACCGCCGGACCCCCGGATAGTCCGGACTATCCGAACATTTCGTGCACCAGATGCCCGGTTAGTCCGGACTATCCGTGGTTGTGGCGCTCCCGGCGCTAACATTCACTGCACCATGAGCCGCGAAGTACGCGTATCCGTACCCACGCCGGCTCAGTCGCGCTAAGCGCGACCATCTCGCCGGCGGCAAAAGGACCAGCCACATGGATGAAGCGCGCCCGATAACCGCTACCGACATGCCGAAAGCGTTCGATCCACAGGCCATAGAGGCCGGGTGGTACGCGCGCTGGGAGCAGGACGGCCTGTTCGTCGCCGACGCAACGAGCGACAAGCCGTCTTTCGCGATGTGCTTCCCACCTCCGAACATCACTGGCGAGCTGCACCTTGGACATGCCCTGCAGACGGCGGTTTACGACACGATCGCGCGCTACAAGCGCATGAAGGGATTTGAGGTCCTCTTCCTGCCCGGTTACGACCACGCCGCGATCGCGACGCAAAACGTGATCGAGAAACAGCTCGCCAAAGAAGGCACGAGCAAGGAGCAGATCGGACGCGAGGCGTTCAACGCGCGCGTCGAGCAGTGGTACGAGCAGACCGGAGCGACGATCATCAACCAGCTCCGCCTCCTCGGCGCGTCCATGGACTGGACGCGGCTTCGTTTCACGATGGACTCGCGGTACTACCGCTCGGTGATGACCGCCTTCGTCGCCTTCTACGAGAAGGGCTGGATCTACCGCGCGCCGCGCATCGTCAACTGGTGCCCGCACGACCGCTCCGCGATCTCGGACCTGGAGATCGAATGGCAGGAGCACCAGGACACGCTCTACTTCATCAAGTACCCGATAGAAGGTGGCGGCGACGTGACCATCGCGACGGTGCGGCCGGAGACGATGCTGGCGGACACCGGCGTCGCGGTCAACCCGCAGGACAAGCGCTACAAGTCCATCGTCGGCAAGACCGCGGTTCTTCCTCTGGTCGGACGCAAGCTGCCCATCGTTGCGGACGACGCGGTGGAGATGGAGTTCGGCACCGGCGCGCTCAAGGTCACGCCCGGCCACGACGCCCTCGACTACGAGATCGGTCAGCGTCACAGCCTGGAGCTAGTCAACGGCATGCAAGTCGACGGGAGCATGGACGCGCCCGGGCTGCCCTACGACGGGATGCCCGGGCTCGAAGCGCGAGCAGCGATCGTCGAAGCGCTGAAGAAGCAGGGCCTGATCGTCAAAGAGGAGCCCTACACGCACGAGGTCGGCCACTGCGACCGCTGCCATGCGGTGATCGAGCCCCTCGTGTCCGAGCAGTGGTGGCTGCGCATGGAGGAGATGCGCGACAACGCCGTGGAGGCGTCGTCCTCTGGCAAGGTGCGATGGCACCCCGAGAAGTACGAGCGCGAATACCTGGACTGGCTGCACGGACTGCATGACTGGAACATCGGTCGCCAGCTGTGGCTCGGTCATCGCGTGCCGGTGTACCGGTGTCCGAACGGGCACGTCACAGTCTCGGTCGAGCGACCGGAGCAGTGCGCCGAATGCGACCAGACCGAGCTCGAGCAGGATCCCGACGTGCTCGACACCTGGTTCTCGTCTGGGCTGTGGCCGTTCGCGACCCTGGGCTGGCCCGACCAGACAGAAGACCTCGAGGCTTTCTATCCCACCGACGTGAACTGCACGGCGCGCGAGATCATCCGCCTCTGGGTGAGCCGGATGATCATGACCGGCCTCGAGTTCATGGGCGAGGCGCCCTTCAGCGACGAGGTCATCCACAGCGTCGTGCAGGCAGCCGACGGACGGCGCATGTCGAAGTCGCTAGGCACGGGTGTCGATCCCCGCGACTTGCTTTCGAAATACGGCGCCGACGCGCTGCGTGCGTGGGCCACGTCGGTGGCGATGTCGACTCAGGACGTGCGTTTCGACGAGAGTCGCGTCGAGGGCTACCGTCGATTCGCCAACAAGCTCTGGAACGCGACGCGCCTCGTGCTCAACTCGCCCGGTGAGCAGACGGCGCAGGCGCCAGGTTTCATCGAGCGCCAGGAGCATCTCGAGGACCGCTGGATCCTCGCGCGCCTTGCCAACGCGGCCGAGGCGATTTCAAATGGCATCGAGCAGTTCGAGTTCCAGGAGTCGATCAACGCGGGCTACGCCTTCGCGTGGAACGAGCTTTGCGACTGGTACCTCGAGGCGATCAAGGACCGCCTGCGCGACGGCGACCCGGCTGCGCAGGACGTCGCGTACTTCTGCCTCGACAATCTCTTTCAGCTGCTGCACCCGATGATGCCGTTCGTCACCGAGGAGCTCTGGTCTCGGCTTCCGGGCGAGCGCGGTTACGTGATGCAGTCCGGTTGGCCGGAGCTCGAAGGCCGCTTCGTCGACCCCGACGCGGAGGAGGAGTTCGGGCAGGTGATCAAGATCGTGGAGGAGGTCCGGGGCCACCGCACCGCGGCAGGCGCACCGCCGCGCGGCGGCTCGATTGTTCTCGACGGTTCGGTCAGTGAGACGGTGGCGGGCCTGGCCGCGAAGCTCGCCCATGTAGACCTCGTCGAGGAGATGGGATCGGGAGGCGTGCCGCTGGCCGTCGTGAGTGGGAGGGTTGCCTTTCCCACCGGCACCGGCGACGCCCGCCGTGACAAGGAGCGCAAGCGCCTGCAGGCCGACCTGGAGAGGACTGAAGAGAGGCTTTCGAATCCCGACTTTCGCGACAAGGCACCGGCCGAGGTCGTGGCGAATCTCGAGGCCCGGGCCGAGGAGCTGCGCGAAGCGCTGGAGCGACTGACCGCCGGACAATAGACGGCGTTTAGATGCCGTCAGCCGCTGTCGCAGCACCGATCGCGTTTCCCCTCCTCGCAGCGGCAGTGATCTCTGCCTTCGGACTCGCCGGCATCGATCTCGGCAGGATCGTCACGGGGGTTGGGGCCTGGGGCGCCGCCGGGTCCCTGTTTGCGGTTTGGCTTCCAATCCG